>JPUR01000212.1 GCA_001321835.1 Marinosulfonomonas sp. PRT-SC04 | reverse complement strand
TTACGCTGAAGCGAACCGGCTGGAAGCCGGTGGCTTAAAACCTATTCGTGGAAAGCAAATAAACCCAAAATTGCAAAAAACACTATGACGAGACAAACGCCGAGGTCCTGAAAAGGCCTCGGCGCCCATCACCCCCCTTAGTCGAAATCAAACAACGGCGTCGACAGGTAACGCTCGGCAAAGCTCGGCAAGATCACCACGATGCTTTTGCCCGCCATTTCAGGCCGCTTGGCCACCTCAAGTGCCGCCACCAGTGCAGCCCCCGACGAAATCCCAACAGCAACCCCCTCAAGCGCCGCCACCTTGCGCGCCGCCGCAAAAGCCGCGTCATTCTCAACAGTGATCACTTCGTCAATCAGATCGACATCCAGATTTTTCGGCACAAACCCAGCCCCGATGCCCTGAATTTTATGTGGCCCAGGATCGCCCCCCGACAAGATCGGACTGGCCGTTGGCTCCACCGCGATGATCTTCACATCAGGATTGCGCGCCTTCAAAACGCTGCCAACACCCGTCAAGGTGCCACCAGTGCCAACCCCAGAGATGAACACATCGACATTGCCAGCCGTGTCCTGCCAAATTTCCTCGGCAGTGGTTGTCACGTGAATGGCAGGATTGGCAGGATTTTCAAACTGCTGTGGAATAATCGAGCCTTCAATCTCGGCGGCCAATTCCTCAGCCCGCGCAATCGCGCCCTTCATACCCTTGGCCGCTTCCGTCAGCTCCAGACGTGCGCCCAACAGCGCCAGCATCTTGCGGCGCTCAATCGACATGCTTTCGGGCATCGTCAGGATCAAATTATACCCCCGCGCCGCACAAACAAACGCCAGCGCGATGCCGGTGTTGCCGCTGGTCGGCTCGATCAACGTGCCACCGGGCTTCAACTCGCCTGAAGCTTCCAGCGCATCGATCATCCCGACCCCGATCCGGTCTTTCACCGAATTCAGTGGGTTCATGAACTCCAGCTTGGCCAAAATTATGCCGCCAACTCCGGCCTCAGCGGCCAGTCGCGACAGGCGCACCAAAGGTGTTCCGCCGATGGTTTGGGTGATATCATCATAGATCAGACCGCGTGGGGGAGTGGGCATAGGATGTCCTTTCAAGGGCAGAGTTTCGCGTGATTATAGAATATTTTTCTAAGTCAACGCCAGAGATAGGCCGTGGATAGGTCCGATATTCGCAATTATCGTGCGAAAGGCGAACGAGCGGCCCACAAAGCCGAAACATCAAGGCCGAGATCCTAAACCAGTGGCGGGACCCGTCGTTCAAACAGCTGGATATCATCGCCCTCAAAGGCTGCCAGTCGGGTTTTCACAAATTTCAACTTATCCGCCAACCGCATCGACGCCGTGTTGGCCAGATCAATCATGCAGACACAACGATCTGCCAGATTTGCCGCATCAAACCACTCCAGCGCCGCGATCATTGCCTCATGGGCAAAACCATGCCCCTGCGCCGCTGCCTCAAACAGCCAACCGACCTCGATGTATTCATCAAACCCAGCGCCATGACCCCGCATCGCACAGGGAAACCCCACCTGCCCGATCAGCGCACCAGTGTCGCGGCGCTTCACCAGCCACATGCCAGCTCCAAGCGCGCTCCATGCCCCGATATTGGTTAGGAATGCGGCCCACAACTGAGCTTTGGGCCGTGGTGTGCCGCCAATAAAATGATATACTTCGGGCAAGTTCCATAACCGCGCCACGGCGTCGAAATCAGCGCGCATAGGTTGCGCCAATATCAACCGCTCTGTTTGAATTTCCAGCATCACCCACCCTGCCCCACACAAACGAAAAACGGCGCCCCGCAATGGGACGCCGCCTTTAAACTCTAGATCACGTAAAGCTTAGGATGCTTTGGTGATGAACGACACAGCGTCGCCAAATGTCTGGATGGTTTCAGCAGCGTCATCCGGGATTTCAATGCCGAACTCTTCTTCAAAAGCCATAACCAGCTCAACTGTATCAAGGCTATCAGCGCCCAGATCGTCGATGAAGGATGCTTTTTCCAGTACTTTGTCTTCTTCCACACCCAGGTGCTCGACAACAATCTTTTTAACGCGGTCTGCGATGTCGCTCATGGTTTATTCCTTTTATCGTTTAGGGTCTTGCCCGTTTTATTTTCAGATGATCCGGTTGGAGCATCCAAACCCCGCTTTCACGGATATATCATTCAGCGCAAACCCGCGCCTCCCGATGAATTCTGCGCCGCCTATAGCACATCATACGGTTAACGCAAATGCTTTAGGTGCCTGTGGCGGTCTATACTTGTCTGCAAAAAGATGGGGCAAAGCGCGACAGAATACAAGGCAATAGAACCAGATTTCAGTAAACCTATACTTGCATGCCGAAAATTCGCCTATCAACCCTGCCGAAGCCTCTCGGAGACCGTTCAATCGGGGCGCAGCATAACCGCGTCCCGAAATATTTATCACAACCGAAACGCAGCGCTAAACCATCGCCATGCCGCCATTCACATGCAGGGTCGCGCCGGTGACATAGGCGGCCTCATTCGAGGCCAAATACAGCACGGCAGCGGCAATTTCCTCGGGCGTACCCATCCGTGCTGCGGGGATTTGGCCGTTGATCGCCGCTTTTTGATCGTCGGTCAGCGCGTCGGTCATTGGCGTTGCAATAAAGCCCGGCGCCACCGCATTGACGGTAATCCCACGGCTGGCCACCTCTTGGGCGATGCTTTTGCCCATCGCGATCATGCCGGCTTTGGCGGCCGCATAATTGGCTTGGCCCGGGTTGCCAGTGGTGCCAACGATCGAGGAAATGTTAATAATCCGGCCCCAACGCGCCTTCATCATCGGCCGCATCACCCCCCGACACAGACGCATGGTGCTGGTCAGATTGACCTCAAGCACATCGGCCCATTGATCGTCTTTCATCCGCATAAACAGATTATCACGGGTGATACCGGCATTGTTGACCAGAATATCCAGCCCGCCCATCGCCTCGATTGCCTGCTTTGGCAACGCATCTACCGCCTCTGAATCTGACAGGTTGCACGGCAAAACATGCGCCCGCTCGCCGAGTTCAGCGGCCAACGCCTGTAACGGATCAACCCGCGTGCCAGACAGCGCCACAGTGGCCCCCGCCGCATACAGCGCCTTGGCGATCGCGCCGCCAATACCACCAGATGCGCCGGTGATCAGCGCCTTTTTACCAGTTAAATCAAACATTATGCGTCACCCTTTATATGTGTCACCGCCGCCAGCACATCATCCGGTGTGCCCACAGTTTTGGTTGTAATCTGCTTGGCAATCCGGCGGATCATCCCGCACAGAGCCTTGCCCGCGCCGATTTCGTAAATCTCGCTCACACCTTGATCGGCCATATACGCCACAGATTCACGCCAGCGCACAGATCCCGTGACCTGCTCAACCAACAACGCGCGGATCACATCAGGATCACTCACCGCCTCGGCCCGCACATTGGCCACCAATGCCACGCTTGGCGCGCTGATTTTCACATCGGCCAACGCCTGTTGCATCGCATCGGCCGCAGGCTGCATCAAAGCACAATGAAACGGCGCCGACACCGGCAACATCACCGCACGTCGTGCACCGCGCGCTTTGGCAATCTCGCAGGCCCGCTCAACCGCTGCCTTGTGGCCTGAAACCACAACTTGGCCCGGATCATTGTCATTGGCGGCTTGGCAAACTTCGCCTTGCGCGGCCTCGGCAGCCACTTCTGTAACCGCCGCAAAATCCAACCCCAACAAGGCTGCCATCGCACCGATGCCCACCGGCACCGCCGCTTGCATTGCGGTGCCGCGCAGTCGCAGCAATTTCGCGGTGTCAGCAATTGAAATCGCACCGGTTGCAGCCAGCGCCGAATATTCACCCAGCGAATGCCCCGCTACAAAAGCCGCGTCCGCTAGCGAAACGCCCTCGGACTCAAGCGCGCGCATCGCCGCCAAGGAGGTCGCCATCAAGGCCGGCTGCGCATTGGCGGTCAGGGTCAAAACATCCTGCTCGCCCTCCCAGATCAGGGCGCTTAATTTCTCGCCCAAGGCCTCGTCAACCTCGTCAAACAACGCCTGTGCCGCCGGATAAGCCGCGGCCAAATCACGCCCCATTCCAATGGTTTGCGCCCCTTGCCCTGGAAATACAAATACTCGGCTCATGGCCCGCTCCCTTTTATTATTGTTACCTGACCCCGCAAATACCCCGCCTGCGCCCCATACGCAATCGCCCGATCACTTCGCCCTTGCGAGCGCCAAACATATGGCTAAGTTGCGGCCGAATCCCACCAAGGATTTAGTTTGTAACTTGTTTGGCCCCCAATGAAGGGAGCCTAGAAAAGGAATGCCCAATGCTGCGCCCCCTTATCCTGTCCCTTATCCTGTCCCTGATCCTGTCCCTGATCCTGCTTGCGCCCGCCAGCGCCTTTGCCGGTGACACCTTTCGTTTTGGCGACAATGCTTCCAAATGGGCCCGCGATGGCGAATGCGATGACCCCGTTTTGAAGGCCGTGGATCGTCCAAAGATCTGGATAGCGATGACATCGGCCATGACGCCAAAGATTGCCGCGCCATGTGCCGATCCGGCATGGTGTTTTTACGCAATTACTAAAACATAGACAGCTCGGTGCGGTGATAAACACGGCACCGATCGGCCCCGCAGGAATGCACATTCAGTGTGCTCTCACGCTAAGTTTATTACCAAAGCCGGTTCTGATATGTCAGGTGGCATCAAAACAGGAGCCAGACATGTCCAACACCCCCGCCACCTATGGCAGCATTACGAAAACCTTTCACTGGCTGACCGCGCTGCTGATCCTGACCGCCTTTCCACTGGGGCTGTTGGCCAACAACGCAGGCTTTGCCACCGGAGATGAAATCGCCCAAAAGGCGTGGCTGTTCTCGCTGCATAAAACGGTTGGCGTAACCACATTTTTCACCGCACTGGGTCGCATTCTCTGGGCGATCTCGCAGCAAAAACCAAACACCCTGCACCCGGATCGAAAGCTGGAAACCTTTGCCGCCGAGGCCGTGCATTGGCTGCTGTATATCTCGATGTTGATCGTGCCGCTGTCAGGCTGGCTGCACCACGCCGCCAGCGTTGGGTTTGCGCCGATCCTGTGGCCATTTGGCCAATCCCTGCCACTGGTGCCAAAATCCGAAGCGGTTTCGGCGTTTTTTGCAGGTGGGCATTTTGTCTTCACCAAATTGCTGCTGGTCTCGGTGGTTTTGCACATCGCAGGTGCCATGAAACATGTGGTGATCGACAAGGACCAAACCCTGCGCCGGATGCTGCCGAGCAAGACAAATATTACGCCTGCTCCTGCGTCAAAACACAGCAAGCTGCCGATGCTGGCCGCCTTTGGGCTTTACGGTGTGGCCATCATGCTCGGCGGCTGGATCGGGCTGGCCACTGGGGCCGAAAACCGCGCGCCGGTGGCTGAATTGGCTGACGTTAACAGCGATTGGGTGGTGAGCGATGGCACGCTCTCGATCAGCGTCAGCCAGTTTGGCAGTGACATCTCTGGCAGCTTCACTGACTGGAAAGCCGCGATAAATTTTGACCCTGAAACCGGCACAGGCCACGTCGAGGTCACCATCAACATCGCCAGTCTGACGCTTGGATCGCTCAGCTCACAAGCGCTGGGCGGCGATTTCTTTGACGCCGAGAGCCACCCGACCGCCAGTTTCAGCGCCGAAATAACCCCGCTAAACGCCGCCTATATCGCCACAGGAAACCTGCGCATCAAAGACGTGACATTGCCCACGAGCTTGCCGTTTTCACTGGAGATCACTGATGGTGTTGCGGTGATGCAAGCGGCGCTGACGTTGGATCGGCTGGACTTCAGCATCGGGGCCAATATGCCCGATGAAGCCTCGCTTAAATTTCCGGTCGAAATCCGCATTGATCTTACAGCGAGCCGTGGCGGCGACGGCGCGGCCAATTAACAGAGGGCCACGTGCCCAATATGATCTCGCGGATGCCATCCTCAGGCATCCGCAGAACCATCAAGTTTTTATAGAAGCTTCCAGCCGTAAAACGCCGATACTCCCAGCGTATAAAGCGCGAGGATAACCACGTTGCGCGGGTTCCCAGAAAGCTTTGGCGTTTTGATCTGCGACACGTTCAAGACCGCCAAGCCAAGCGCACAAGCTGCAAGGATCAGGGAAAACACCCACGTGCTGAACAGGCATTCAAACATGAAGATGAAAACCAGTAAAATGCTGTTATTATCAATCGCCAAGCCAGTATATTTCGCACTGCCCGAAAGCCCGAAGGTGCTGAAATAGCTCAACCGGATCGCACCGAAAACCAACATAATAAACGCAACGGGCAAAAATGCCGGATTGAAACTGGCATAGCTCAGCACCAAAATCGCCGGGGTCACACCGTAGCTGACAATATCAATCAGCAGGTCAAGCTGGCCACCGAATTTGCTATCGTCTCCGGTTCGCCCCTTCATGCGCCGCGCGATCAGCCCATCGGCCCAATCAAACGCAACCGCCCAGATCATGCCGATCATTGCAGCAGAATAAACCCCGATGATCAGAAAATAGATCGCCAGAAGGGTACAGCCCAGCCCTGCAAGCGAGCAAAGATTGGGCAAATCCTTGATATATGAAATAATCGGTCTGAGTTCAGGATTTTGATCTGAGTTATTTGCGGTTGTCATGGCACATCCTTTGGGTTAGACAATCTATGCCCCGCGGGGTGCGAAGTTGAGCATTGTCTGCTTTTCTAACGACGCGCGATACAAACCTGTATTTTTTTGTTCCCTCCACTCCTGGCCTTTCAAAGGTCCGGAGCGATTGCAGTTTAAAACACTGTAATCACTAGGGTAATTGCGCGTAATCAGAATTTTGAAGACCTTCAGCTAACACCGTTCACGGGTAGGTAAAAGGAAAAACTTAAGAATGATCGTCTATACAGTTGGCACGTTTGATTTGTTGCACGTCGGGCACCTTGCCCTGCTAAACCATTGCAAAACACTGGGAAACACCGTTGCGGTTGGTGTTGCTTCGGATGAAGTTGTTCATCGATACAAGCCAAATGTTCCCGTTGTTCCGCTGGCCCAACGTATGGAAATGCTACAAGCTTTGGCCTGTGTCGATATCGTCCGCCCCTACCACGAGCTGGAATATGTGTCTGGCTGTCGCGACCTGAACGTCGACATTTTTGTGATTGGCGAAGACTGGGGAGATAAGCCTCACAATCTGGCGGTGGAAACCTTCCTAAAGGATGCCGGAAAGAAGATTATCCAAGTCAGCTATAACCCGAAAACATCTTCCACCAAAATCAAACAAGTGGTTCTGGCCCAGTTTCATGCGCGCGAGCAAGCCGCACGCGCCTAAATAGAATGCTGCGATGCGCGGGCCTGACCTTGTGTCTTCATTCGGCGTCGCAGCCAATATGCCGAATGAAGACGTGCTGATATTTCCGATCTAAAGAAATTACAAGGCCCGCCCCCCCCCC
>JPUR01000211.1 GCA_001321835.1 Marinosulfonomonas sp. PRT-SC04 | reverse complement strand
GAATGAAACAGAATACTTCCGTATCAGACCCAACCCGATCCATGCAACAACGCTACTCTGAGTCATTGAAATTCCGAATATTTTGTTGACGTTTTGTTTTGGATGGATTCTTAATTGGTCATGATACGCCCTAATTTTCTTTCTGCCGAAGAACGTCATGAACTTGAAGGCTGCGTTCGTCGCCAGCGTGAAGATCACGGAATTGCACGGCGTGCAAATGCTGTTTTGCTGTTGGATGACGGCGAAAGCTGCGCACAGATTGCGAAGTTTCTCTATCTCGACGATGATACCATCCGTGGCTGGCATAAGGCCTATCGTGAGAATGGTTGGGATGCTCTTGCCGTAGATGGGTGGCAAGGCGGGCAATCGCAGATGACGGCGGATCAAGAGGCCGAACTGTGCACATGGCTTGAGGGGCATTTTTGTCGTTCCACAGGTGAAATACGAGTATATATCAAGTCCAAGTTTGGCCCGAGATATTCCCATTCAGGTTGCTTGAAGCTGTTGCGTCGTCTGGGCTTTGAATACCGCAAGCCAAAGGCACTGCCGCATGTGGCTGATGAGACAAAACAGGCCGAATTCATCGCGTTTTATGAAGCCCTGATGAATAACTTGCCAGCAGATGAGACCGTTTATTTTGCAGATGCCGTACACCCCGAACACCAGACCAAGCCCGCCTTCGGTTGGGTGCGTAAAGGATCAAACCCTGCTGTCAAAACCACCTCAGGTCGAGGGCGCGTCAATATTCACGGCGCAATTTGCTTGGAGAATTTCGACGCGCCTTTTGTTGAGCCTGTCACTGTTGACAGCAACAGCGCGGTGCAGCTTTTAGCCAAAATCCAAGCCAATAACCCAACAATGTCGGCTATTCACGTGATTTGGGATAACGCCGCCTATCACCGATGCGATGCTGTCAAAAAATGGCTCGCTCGCCCGGGCTGCCGTATCCGCCTGATCCAATTGCCACCCTACTGCCCCCACTTGAACCCTATAGAACGTCTTTGGGCCGTCATGCACGCGCATGTCACCCACAATCACTTCTACGCAACACAAAAACAATTTGCTGAGGCAATACTCCGATTTTTCCGAAAGGTAATTCCTGAAAACTGGCGAAGCTTCCGAGATCAAGTCACAGACAATTTCCGCATCATATCACATCAGAACTTTCGGGTATTGGAGTGAGAGGGGTATA
>JPUR01000210.1 GCA_001321835.1 Marinosulfonomonas sp. PRT-SC04 | reverse complement strand
CTTACGCTGAAGCGAACCGGCTGGAAGCCGGTGGCTTAAAACCTATTCGTGGAAACTGAACGACTACCGGCAGATGCCGGTAGGTTCCCGTTTGGAATGTAATTCCAGATACTGAAGTATCACATCGTCCGTGACATTTCCGCTGGTGGTCGAGAAATATCCCCGCGCCCAAAACCGCTGACCCCAATAGCGTTTGCGCAACTCTGGAAATTCGCGT
>JPUR01000209.1 GCA_001321835.1 Marinosulfonomonas sp. PRT-SC04 | reverse complement strand
CTCCTTGCTTCCAAAATTACCAAGCAAGGTGTCTACAAATCTAGGGGCTATTCAATGCCTTGTCTTCAAAACTTGAGAGCGTGATCTTAAGTCCGTAAGTCTTCTTTTCAACCGAAGTCATAAGCCGACCTTCTGTAATATATTTCAAAGCATCAGGAACATTTGTTGCCAAAGGCTTGTCGCCCGTTACTGGAAAAATGGCCTTCAAAATTCGATTTTGCACCCTAGGATTTTGTTGAGAAAGCAAGGTCAGATGGGCGTTATGATCGACCAAGTATGTGCCCTCTAATTCTACAATCGTATCTCTGGTTAAACCCTTCCAAATGGCAATATATCTTTTGATCTTACTGGTGCTGAACCCCGTCATTTTTGCAGCCTCTTTTGAAAAGGCCATAATGGTCCCTTCATTCTTTTGAGCACCACGGCCACCCTGCGCACCCTGCTTGATTTCGGGGTGCTGCGTCTCATAAACTTGCTTCCAATCATACAGATGGTGCGCCCGATCCAGCACCGTTAGTTCCTGACGTCCTAGGTTTTCTATGACCTCGAAAACTTTAACTTCGGCGAGGGTTTTAACATTCAACCATTTCGCCTGTATTTGTGTTTCACCATTCTTTTTATGCGCCGCCAATCTATGTGCGCCCGCCACCAAATATGGCCCGTCCTCGCTTTGCCAGATCGTGATTGGGTTAAGCATTTCATTCGTCTTGAATGTTTCGGCCAAAGCATCGACTTGAACCGGATTAACATCACGCGAACGGACACCTATTATGATGCTTGAAATATCAACCATTTCAAATTTGCCATTAAGGTTTTCACTGTTCATTTGTTGGGCCTTTTTGATTGGGGTGATTGTCATTTGCATACAAGGTTTTTGAGGGTTTGGGTTGCAAGGCTTCAAGCTTTCGCCCAGCCTTAATATAGGTACGTATCCAGCGGAAAAGTGTTGATCGTGAAAGCGTGATCGACGCAACCTGTGCAGGGCGTCCGTGGGCGGCAATTACGGCCTCAATAATATGCGGCGCAATGTTTCTTTCGCTGGCCCGTTCTTCAAACTGAACGACTACCGGCAGATGCCGGTAGGTTCCCGTTTGGAATGTAATTCCAGATACTGAAGTATCACATCGTCCGTGACATTTCCGCTGGTGGTCGAGAAATATCCCCGCGCCCAAAACCGCTGACCCCAATAGCGTTTGCGCAACTCTGGAAATTCGCGT
>JPUR01000208.1 GCA_001321835.1 Marinosulfonomonas sp. PRT-SC04 | reverse complement strand
GACGACGTGCTCGACATCTAGGCTAACCCTGTGACACGGAATTCTGAACACCCTCCTTGTCGCATTGCCAGTGCCTGCGTACGTTTTTGGACTATGGTTTCGGTCAAACGGGCGGTTTTGATTGAGGCCTGCCAAGCGGGATAAAGCCAAACCATAGCTGCAAGCCCAATGATCCCGATCGCCAAGGTGCCGTTCAAAACGCGCCAGCGTTTAGCATTAGGCGCAACTGAAGCCGATAGGTCAGCAATAGGATGCTGGGTTATGGCCCCTTCAACAAAGACTTTACGGATGTACAGTCCTGCTTTTGCAGCCCGTTGTTGCAATCGATCGACTTCACCTCGTTTTATTATCCATTGCTCTACGTGCAGTGAGTTGCCAGATTTGTACGGCTTCGAGATGGCCCAGTAAACTGTATCAGCTCGAAAAGGGGTGCGGCGAACCATATCCAAATTGACCAGTTTGTTCAGGCTTTTACCGGCGCTTACCGGCGCTTCGATCTTGCGTTTTAGAAAGAAGGCTTCGGGAATTAGCACATCAACAATTCTACTGGGAACCGGCGGGGTTTCAGGGCTGTCTAGTTGTAAAAGGCTTTGTGGGGCAACCAGCTGACCGTTGCGGCGGGAAATTGTCTTAACGCCATTGGAAAACCCTACTTTAGTTGCCATAGGCATACCAAAGAACATAGCTTTCAACCAGTCAGGGAAAATCCCTGCCAGCTGATCCGAAAACCAATGGAAAACCTGTGACGGCGTTTTTCCCGTCATCTATACTACCTACTCGATCTGGTTATTTTTGTTTTTATAGTATGCGTAGTATATTCCACAACCTATAGTATTCATAGGATTTTGTTTCCAAGTGTAGTCGTGGGTAAATGATCGAGCATTCTGAACTAAATAGAGCTGAATTCCTAGATTTGCTGGTTACGCGAAACCTGCTTACCTCTGATGAAGCACGCCGTGCAAGCACTGCTAGTCAAGAAACAGATACAAGCATAGAAAAAACGTTGCTTGAACTGGGGCTGATACCGGAGGGTAATCTTTATAGTGCCTTGGCCGATTATCTTCAGTTGCCCTTTGCGACACTAGAGAAGGTTGAGGCTGACCTCTTATCAGGCCTTTCCTTGGAACCGGAATATCTGCGGCGTGTAGAAGTTATCCCTGTAGAAAAAACGAATACTGGCTATGTATTTGCAACTTCGGATCCTGCAAGTCTTGAGACGCTTAGCAGTATCGGGTTTCATCTAAGTGCTACTATTTCGGCCATGATTGCAGCTCCATCTACCGTGAAGGCGGTCTTAGCCTCTCAGGTTTCTGACACGGAAAATAGAGATTCAGCTGCGGCGTCTGTTACAGATATTGAGCGCTTAAAAGAACTGGCAAATGATGGGCCCGTTATTAAGCTTGTGAATAACATGATCGCAAAGGCCGTGGGTGACGGGGCATCGGATATCCATATTGAGGCTGGGGAAAGCGGTGCGCGGGTCCGGTATCGAATTGATGGGATATTGCGTGTTGAGCGGCCAATCGAAGAAAATAATAAGGCCTCAGTGGTATCTCGGCTCAAAGTCATGGCCAACCTGAACATATCTGAAAGGCGGCGTCCGCAGGACGGGCGGGCACAGCTTTCAGTGCGGGGGAGAACTGTTGATATCCGGCTCTCCACTCTGCCCACCCAGTTTGGGGAAAGCATCGTGTTGCGGCTGCTTGATCGTGATCGACTCCATTTGGATTGGGCTGCGCTTGGGTTCCCAAAAAAACGTGCACGCGATATCGAACAGATTATCGGGGCGCCGAATGGTATTTTTCTGGTGGCAGGTCCAACGGGCAGCGGGAAAACGACAACGCTTTATACGGCTTTGAGCCAAATTAATTCTGTGGATCGCAAAATTGTATCGGTCGAGGATCCGATTGAATTTTCATTAGATGGGGTTAATCAGGTTCAGGTGGAGCCACAGATTGATATGACGTTTGCTCGCGCCTTGCGATCAATATTGCGACAAGATCCGGATGTTATCATGATTGGCGAAATCCGAGATCAGGAAACAGCAGAAATTGCTATAAGGGCCGCGCTGGTTGGGCGCATGGTTCTAACAACAATTCACACCAACGACTCTATTTCTGCAATCACTCGTTTGATTGACCTTGGGGTGCCGGCATATCTTCTTGCGGCAACGCTGAGGGGGATTTTGTCGCAAAGATTGGTTCGGCGGCTGTGTAAGGATTGTAGCGGTAAAGGATGCGATAACTGTGATGGCAGTGGACGAAAAGGGCGGATTGTGGTGTCAGAGCTGTTGAAGATTACAGGGCCTTTAGCACAGGCTATTTCGGACGGTGAAGATGTCATAAGTTTTAAGAGAAAAGCTCGTGATGAAGGGTTCACTCAACTTACAGAAAGTGGGGAATTACTGGTTGAGAAGGGCGACGTGAGTCGCGAGGATATATTGCAATCCTTAGGTGCAGAATGGGGTGACTGAGGTCGATCCGAGGTTTTAAAACTGAACGACTACCGGCAGATGCCGGTAGGTTCCCGTTTGGAATGTAATTCCAGATACTGAAGTATCACATCGTCCGTGACATTTCCGCTGGTGGTCGAGAAATATCCCCGCGCCCAAAACCGCTGACCCCAATAGCGTTTGCGCAACTCTGGAAATTCGCGT
>JPUR01000207.1 GCA_001321835.1 Marinosulfonomonas sp. PRT-SC04 | reverse complement strand
GCTGGTGTCCGCCATCAAACACAGGTTCTCACGGCAGCAATCATCATTCACCGCCAGCATGCGGAATTTGCGTGACGCGCCGAAGGTGTCGGACACAAAGTCCAAGGACCAACGCTCGCCCGGCTGCAAAGCCACTGGCATCGGCGTTCGCGATCCCCGCGCACGTTTGCGCCCCCGCCGTCGCCTGACGCCCAGCTTTTCTTCGGTATAGAGGCGGTACAGTTTCTTATGATTCATGATCATACCTTTGCGTTCCAACATCACGCCGATCCGCCGATAACCAAATCGACGACGCTTGCTGGCAATTGCCTGCATTTCTTTGCGAACTTCAGGATTGTCGGGCGGACGCTCACGCCGGACAGTCTTGGGATCGACACCAACAAGCCTGCACACCCGGCGTTGCGAGATATCATGGTCCCGCATCGCCTTTAGTGCTGCAGCCCGTCGCTGAGCAGGTGTCGTCAGTTCTTTCCCAGCAAATCCTTCAACACAACATTGTCCAACATGGTGTCAGCCAGCAGGCGTTTCAGCTTACCGTTCTCATCTTCGAGCGATTTAAGGCGATGGGTCTCAGAAACATTCATGCCGCCATATTTGGATTTGAACTTGTAGAACGACGCCGGACTCAGACCGTGCCTACGGCACACCTCGGCAGTTGGCATTCCAGCTTCCTGCTCCTTAATCATTCCAATAATTTGTGCCTCTGTAAAACGGCTCTTTCGCATCTGTTTGCTCCTTCAAAAGGTTGAGCAAGCTCTACATCAAAG
>JPUR01000206.1 GCA_001321835.1 Marinosulfonomonas sp. PRT-SC04 | reverse complement strand
AATTCCTGCCAGAATTATAGCACAGAAATCTGGGCGTTGTTCAGAGGTTCCATAGGCTGCGCGCATAGATATAATGGGGGCTGATGTGCTGAAAACTAAGACCGTGACGCAAACACTTAAGGCAACCACCGCCGGACTGCTTCTAATCCTCGCCAGCTCAACAGCCGGATACGCCCAAAACACCGGCGCGATCCAAACCAAGCAATACAACGATGGCGGCATCTATGAGGGCACCTTTCTAGATGGCAAACAGCACGGCGCAGGCATCTACCGTTTGCCCAATGGCTATGAATATAATGGCGAATGGGTTGCGGGTGAAATCAGGGGCCAAGGCGTGGCCAAATTCCCCAATGGGTCGCGCTAGAGTTAACCGCGAATCTTGGTGATGGCATAATTTTCAGGTGGCGTATCATGGATGTGATTCATGCATCCAATATTTCCAGGAAAGGAAAGATACGCCATGACAGAGACTACAGTTACACCGCTCATGCGGCCAGGGGAATTTTGCGATCAGCTCACATCGGTTCTGCGCAGTGGCGCTCAGGCGTTGTTGGCCCAGGCCATTGAGGCGGAGGTTGCCAGTTTTATGGCCTGCCATGCTCAAGAACAGCTTGAGGATGGGCGTGCGCGGCTTGTGCGTCACGGGCATTTACCCGAGCGGGAAATCCAGACCGGGATTGGG
>JPUR01000205.1 GCA_001321835.1 Marinosulfonomonas sp. PRT-SC04 | reverse complement strand
AAATCAACAAGCTGGACGAGCTGATGCCGTGGCAGTATAAGTCAGAAATGTAGGCGACGGACGCTTACGCTGATCCTTTCGTTGCCAACCCTTGCCCAAGACAGCAGCACACCCCAACCAACCGGTAAAATCGGAGTCGAAGACAGCGCCCAGCAAGACGCCGCAATCGCCGTGCGTATCCGTGATATATTGGGCGAGTTACAGGGCTATGACGATGTCACCGTTTCATCTGGCATCGTCTCGCTCAAGGGCAACGTACTGGACAAGAGCGCAATCAGCCGTTTGGGCGAATTGGTCAGCCGCGTTGACAGCGTGGTCACCATTGAAAACCACGTCAAGGAAACCACCGATCTGGTTGAGCGCTTGAACCCCGCAGTTGAGCGTTTCAAAACCCGCCTGCAACAGACGGTGGCCTTTATACCGTTGGCGCTGGTCGCGCTGGCCGTGTTCGCGTTGATCGTGTTTATCGGTTTTTTCATCGCCCGCCGAAAACGCCCATGGGATCAGATCGCCCCGAATGCGTTTATCGCTGATATTTACCGGCAAATCATCCGCGTGACCGCCATCATCGCCGCGATTGTTGTGTCGCTTGATATCATTGGCGCGACCGCATTGCTGTCGACGATTTTGGGCGCTGCGGGGATCATCGGTCTGGCTATCGGCTTTGCCGTGCGCGATACCGTTGAAAACTTCATCGCCTCAATTCTTTTGTCGATGCGTCAACCATTTAGACCCAATGATCTGATTGAAATCAACGGCGATATCGGCAAGGTGATCCGCCTGACATCGCGCGCAACCATCCTTTTATCGCTCGATGGCAACCACATCCGCATCCCCAACGCGACCGTGTTCAAAAGCCGCATCATCAACTACAGCCGTAACCGATCTCGCCGTTTTCAATTTGATCAAACCGTCGACATCAACAAAGATTTAAAGCAACAACGCCCCATCGTTCTGGCCGCGCTGAAATCCCTACCGTTCGTTCTGGAAACCCCTGCCCCCAGCGTATGGATCGAAGCCGCCGGCAAAGATAACGCCACATTGCGCCTGTCGGCTTGGTTCGATCAGGATGAAACTGGACCTGTCGCGGAATTGTGCCGCTCCTTTAACCGCGTATTATACGCAAAAGGAGAAACAAAATGGCATCACAACATGGAAGAGAATTCAGACAAGAAGCTGTGCGCGTAGCACTGACGAGTGGATTGAATCGCAAGCAAGTAGCTTCTGACTTTGGCGTTGGTTTTTCGACGTTGAGCCGCTGGATACAATTGGAGCGCAGAGAACTGCCTGAACCCACGGCACAGAGCGATCTGGAGGCGGAAGTCACTCGGCTTCGTAAAGAGAACCGGCTGCTCCGCGAGGAGAGGGAAGTGCTAAAAAAGGCAACAATATTCTTCGCGGGCCAAAAGCCATGAGGTTTAGGTTCGTTGAAGAAAATCTCGGTGCCGTTCCAACCGGACGACTGTGCCAGATTATGAATGTCAGCCCACGTGGCTTGCGCGCTTTCCGGTCCCGCCCGATCAGCCAGAGCCAGCGTAAAGATATGGTGCTGCTAGCCCATATCAGAGAGCAGCATCGTCTGTCTCTGGGCAGTTATGGAGGCCACGAATGACGGAAGAACTGAAAGAGCTTGGGCTGGATGTTGGCCATCGTCGTGTTGGTCGCTTGATGCGTCAGAACAGCATATCCGTTGTCAGAACCCGCAAACACAAGGTTACGACGGACAGCAACCACAAGTTCAACATCGCACCCAACCTGCTGAACCGGAACGTCAAGGCGGATCGGCCCAACCAAAAATGGGTGGTTGATATCAGCTATATCTGGACCCAAGAGGGTGAGTTAACCGCGAATCTTGGTGATGGCATAATTTTCAGGTGGCGTATCATGGATGTGATTCATGCATCCAATATTTCCAGGAAAGGAAAGATACGCCATGACAGAGACTACAGTTACACCGCTCATGCGGCCAGGGGAATTTTGCGATCAGCTCACATCGGTTCTGCGCAGTGGCGCTCAGGCGTTGTTGGCCCAGGCCATTGAGGCGGAGGTTGCCAGTTTTATGGCCTGC
>JPUR01000204.1 GCA_001321835.1 Marinosulfonomonas sp. PRT-SC04 | reverse complement strand
GCCCCGCCCCGATCTTGGCGTGGTTCCCGTGCGCATCGCAGCGAACGCCGCCATTGCCCTACAATGGGCCAATGCCGAAAACACCGCTCGTGTTGATCTCGACCCCGTGGATGAAATCCGTGCCTATGGCAAGATGATGGCGCAGGACCGTGATGTTGGTAAAATCTCGCAAGCATTTGGGGTGACCGAGGCGCATGTGCGCCGCCGCCTTGCCCTTGCTGGCCTCCCTGCCCTCGTGCTGGATGCGCTCAAATCTGGCGAGATCAGCATGGGGCTGGCGCAAGCCTTCACTGTCAGCAGTGATGAGGCCCTGATCTTGGACGTGCTGAATGATGCGATCAGCGGCTACATGAATGAATACACCGTCAAGAACCGTCTGAACCCGCAGGGCATTGATAGCAAAAGCCGCAAGGCCACATTTGTGGGGCTGGAAGCCTATGAATCTGAGGGCGGCACCATCACCCGCGACCTGTTTGAGGACGAGGTTTTGCTTCACAACCCAGACATCATTGAGCATCTGTTTGACGAAAAGCTGCAAGCTGCAGCCGCTGCGTTCAAGGAGGCCGAGGGCTGGGCATGGGTGACGTTTTCCGAAGAAAGTTCACTGTACTGGTATGAATTACAGGAGCAAAATGGCTTTGCTCGTGTCTACAAGGTTGAGGGGGTTTTGGACGAGGAGCAGACCGCACGGCATGAGGCCCTGCGTGAACTCTATGATCACGACACCCTTG
Source organism: Marinosulfonomonas sp. PRT-SC04 (assembly GCA_001321835.1). The sequence goes on along the minus strand of JPUR01000204.1, from coordinate 798 downwards.
AAGAAAAAGAAGGGATTGAGCTGATCGCGTTGGAAGTGATTGCCGAAGGGGATTACTTTCCCGCCCAGAAAGCCATTGCGGGGGCCATCGTCTATGTCGATCACAGCGGGGCGCTGCAATCGGTGCGCGGATTGATTGATGCCGACGATCAGGAAGAGGCTGTGATCGCGGGTATCTTGGAAGAGAGCAAACATTCCTTGAGCCAACAGGCCGTTGCGCCAAAGGCCGCGTTTTCGCAAAAGTTCATTGAAGACATGCGCGCCATCCGTTTGGCAGCGGTACAATGAATTGCCCCTAGTTTCCTAGACGCCTTGTTGCTTCCACTTTTGCTGCCTTTCGAACTCGACGGGCGACAGCATCCCGTTTCTAGCGTGTTTGCGTTTCGGATTGTAGAACATTTCGATGTATTCGAACACGTCACGCCTAGCATCATCTCTGGTTTTGTATGTTCGTCGCCTGATACGCTCGCGTTTCAACAGATTGAAAAAGCTTTCGGCGACGGCATTATCATGGCAATTTCCACGACGGCTCATACTGTGTTCCAGATTGTGGTGTTTTAGAAATGACGCCCATTCTAGGCTAGTGAATTGTGAACCTTGGTCAGAATGCACGAGCACCTTTTCGGCTGGCTTGCGCCGCCAAACGGCAGTTAGTAGTGCCTGTAAAACCAGATCAGTGGGCTGACGCGATTGCATGGCCCAGCCGACAATCCGGCGAGAATACAGGTCGATCACAACAGCCAGATACGAGAACCCTTCATAGGTTTTGATATATGTAATATCGGTGACCCAAAATCGG
>JPUR01000203.1 GCA_001321835.1 Marinosulfonomonas sp. PRT-SC04 | reverse complement strand
GAACGAAATTGAATTGCGGCGCTTGGCCAAACTTCAAGCGCGCATCAACCGCATCAACCACCGCAAGAGCGGCCTAGTGTCCGAGCGCCAATTGATAATGAGCCGCTGCATCCGCCGGATGCGCCGCCTGCAAGGTAAGAATTGAAATGAGGAACTCGCAATGCCCGTTTATGTAGACAGCCCCAAGCACCCCCTTAGCCAGAGGCCCATGTGTCACATGATCGCCGACAGCATGGTCGAACTGTTGGAAATGGCCGATGCCCTTGGTGTGAACCGCGAACGCTTAGCGCCACAAAATCACCCTCACTTTATGATCAGCACCGATCTGCGAGAGACCGCAGTCAATCGTGGCGCAATCGAAGCCTGCGATTTGCAATTCAATGCCGTCAAGAGAAAATACCGCAGCTTTTGGTACGCGGACCACAACGAACGCAAAGCCATTTTAGCGGCCAATGAGGCAATATCATGACCAAAACTACAAAAATCCAATGGACCGATTACACCGTCAATTTCTGGGAAGGCTGTCAGAAGGTGGGCCCCGGCTGTGACAACTGCTATGCCGAAGCCCGTGACGTGCGCTTTACTGGCGGATCTCATTGGGGTGCCGGTGCGCCGCGGCGCAAGGTTAAGAATGGCATTCCCAAGCTGCGCAAGATCAATCAGGACGCCGAAGCCTTCAAAGCCGAAAATGGTCACTGGCCGAATGTGTTTTGTTCAAGCCTGTCTGATGTGTTCGACAATGCTGTTGATCCAGAATGGCGGCGGGAAGCCTTCACACACATGGTGGTCGCGCCAAATACTCGCATCCAGCTTTTGACTAAGCGTATCGGCAATGTCGAAAAAATGACCCCCGCGATATGGACGTCGAATGGGTGGCCGCATTGGGTCGGGCTGATGATCACAGTAGTGAACCAAGCCGAGGCCGACCGCGATATTCCAAAGCTGCTGGACCTCAAGGAACGGCTGGGCATCCCGTGGGTGGGCCTGTCAATTGAGCCGATGCAGGGGCCGATTGATTTGACCTTGATGTCATTGGGAAAACGCAGCTTCCCTGATCGCCGCGTTTTCCCAGATACCATTGATGCGCTTAAAGGCGAAAAGGTGATCGGCACGGAAACTGGATATGATCGGATTCCGACCGCCAAACTCGACTGGGTAATCTGCGGTGGCGAGTCCGGCCCAAAGGCCAGACCGATGCACCCCGACTGGGCGCGAGCCTTGCGCGATCAATGCGTGGCAGCTGGTGCGCCGTTTTTCTTCAAGCAATGGGGGGAATGGACGTCGCACAAGCCTAAAGCGGGCGGCGATTTAGGCGGTGAAATGCGCAAAGATAAGGTCCGCTTTGTTCAATTCAACCGTGAGCCGGACGGGCATTTCCGAAAGGGTGATGTAATTATGAAGCGCGTCGGCAAAGCCGCAGCCGGTCGCCTGCTTGACGGGCGCGAATGGAACGAAATGCCAGAGGTGACGGGATGTGTTTAACAGGTAGGTGCTCAATGTGCCAACACGCTGAAATTGACCCCCGCAACGGCATCCGACTCAAGGCCATGTCAGCATGCGACCACAACGCAGCCCTTGAAGAAGCCCTCAAGGCAGTTGCCGCCGCGCCGCTAACCACCTCAGGCGAATTAACCCTAAGCGCGGTATTTGTCGCCATTCATGGCCTCATGCGCCTTGCACCAACCAAGCGGGGCGTATGAGGCCATGCCAGCGCACCGTGATTTCCCTCCAAGACTGATGCCCGCACCTGTGGCTGCGCACTATCTTGGCGTGTCTGAAAGTATGCTGCGCACTCTTGGAATCCCCAGGAGAGAACTGGGCGCGAAAAGGGTCTATGACAAGGCCGACCTTGACGCACATGCCGACAATCTGCCTTATGAGGGCCAACCGGAGGATATAAATTGCAAGGAAGCCGACGAGGCATTCAATTGAGGGGCTTGAAGCGCTATAATTCGGGCGGCATAGAATACGTCTATCACCGCGCGTCAGGCATTAAGCTGCCCAATCTGCCAGAGAATGACCCCGAGTTCCTCGCAGCATATCTGGAGGCGAGCCAATCCGCGCCAGTTGCCAAGCGGAACGGGCAGGCATCCCTAGAAGCCGCGATTCAAAATTATCTAAAATCTCCAAACTTCAAATCATTCAGCACCTCTTACGCCTCACTTATGCGACGGGAGTGCAAAAAGCTGGTGGCCAAAGCTGGGCATGTCCCCTTCAAAACAATCAGCAAATCACACGTTTTGAGCGACCTATCAAAGCTGGAGCCAAATGCGGCCAACAAACGCCTGAAAGCGTGGCGCGGGGTGTGCGATGCCAATATAGGACTACTTCGAGACGACACCCCAACCGAAGGCATCAAGGCGATACGAGCGGCAGTCACGCTGGGCCATTTGCCTTGGGATGCCTCGGACATAGCCAAATTCAGAAAACACTATGGGTATGAAACCCCCGAACGGATGGCCTTCGAGTTGATATGCTGGACGGGAGCCAGAATGTCAGATGCCATCTGTTTGGGGGCTGGAATGGTGAGCAGCGATGGCTGGATCACATTCAGACAACAAAAAACAGGCGGCGAGGTTTCGATCCCGTTTGACCGTGCCCTGCCCAATTTTGCCAACCAAAGTGACTTAATCCACTTACACACTGCGATTTCCGAGAGGCCTACAAAGCATATGACATTCATTGTCACATCCTTTGGATCCAGTAGATCACACAAAGGGGCATCCCAGTGGTTTGCCAAGGCGACGCGGAATGCAGGCATTTCTGGGAAAAGCGCACACGGGTTAAGAAAGTCACGGGCCATAACACTTGCTGAAAATGGTGCGACAACCCACCAAATCGCTGCATGGACTGGCCATGAGAGCTTGTCCGAGGTCGAACATTACAGCCGCGCAGCCAAGCGGAAACGGATGTTGAGCAGCACGGAAACAGAACAAAAGTTGTCTAAGTCTAGCGACCCTTAGACAATTTCTAGGATTTAGCGTTTAATATCAATGCCCATTGTATGTAGTGGTGATCCCAGCAGGACTCGAACCTGCAACCCCCTGCTTAGAAGGCAGGTGCTCTATCCAGTTGAGCTATGGGACCGTTAGGCTGTTATTGCGCGACCACGCTGTCAGGATCAAGCCCTTAGTGCCAAAGCAATCGCATCTCAAACAAGTATTTCCCCACCCCTCAACCACATTAACGCGAGGCATCCGGTTTCCAAAGTAAGCCACTTGAGATTAGGCGTTTGCCCCTACCCCTAGTGGGTCCAAGATCCGCGCCGGTAGGTGGAAAAATTTTCGCCGTAGCCACCCTGACGGATGACCGGTTTGCGTTTGTGTGATTTTGTAACCTGCACGTCGATACCGTGGGCTTTAGCATATCCGATCGCCGCCTCGGCATCATCAAAATTCAGTCGCACTTGCGAATCCATATCCGTAGAGCTGGTCCAGCCCATCAGCGGGTCAACCGTGCGCGCCGCCTCAGGGGCGAATTCCAACACCCATTGGCGGTTCTTGCCAACGCCTGACTGCATGGCATTTTGGGATGGCTGGTAAATCCGTGCTAGCATGATCTCTCTCCGTTACAGACGTCTGGTCTGTTTATCCCGAATGTAGCCACCAGACGCAAGCCTGCATTGCGCACAATTTATGAGACTGAGGGAGGAGCAAGCGATTGTCGACCAGGCGCGAGGGAGCGAGGGAGCGAGGGAGCGAGGGAGCGAGGGGTGGGTGGTGGGTGGTGCGAGGGAGCGACAATCTTTTTTCTGCTTGCTTCTATACGTTAAGCATAATTTTCTGAGGGCGCAACTAAAAATACACCTAAGGCTGCAGGTAAATGCATAAAACTCTTCCTTAAGCTTTAATCTTTTGTTAGCACATCACACCCCCTCAACAAAATATGCCCCCTAAATACGGCATGCATGATATTCTGCAAAGGACCACAATAAGCTTAACACCTTTAGGTGCCGCGATCCCCGTACCACATCCTTGAGAACAGCGAATCTTTACGCACGTATTGATGATACAGCGAATCTTTACGCACGTATTGATGATACAGCGCCGCCAAAACATGCGCCACGATCACCAGTTTCAACACCAGTGACAAAACCCCGTGCGCCGCGCGTGGGGCAATATCGTTAAAATCAGCGGGCAGCGCCTCGCCTGATCCACCAAACACAATCGCCGGCAGACCGGCCGCATTGGCGATCGCCAAACCACTGGCCCCCAGCGCAATCACCAAGCCATAAAGCGCGTAATGTGCAAGGCTGCCACCTTTGTTCAGCACAGCATTACCAATGTCCGCGTGCGGTGGTTTTTTGGTTTTAAACCGAACCACCAGCCGCAAGATCATCAGCACAAAAATCACGGTACCAATCGACATATGCATTTGCAGACTGAACAATTTGTCTGGATCCGTATTGGGCATTTTGGCCAACACTTGCCCGCCCATCAAAAGCGCTCCGACCACCAGCGCGGCCAACAGCCAGTGCAATGTCACTAATACGGGGTGATAACGTTTCATTTTGGCTTCCTTTTCAGTTGCTATTTCTCACCTCAGTATATTGCACGTACAATCATTGCAAATGCAATCTTTGCAAGATGTATCTTCCCGCCCTATGTTGCCGCCATGACCCTGACCGCAAAACAAACCCGCGAAACCAGCATTGGCCGAATGCTGAATGTGCTGACCAGCAAGTTGAACGCCGAAATAAACCGGCGCCTGCGCCCGCTTGGTCTCAGCTTGCCGGAATTCGCCATCTTGATGACCCTGCTGGAAGTCGAGGACCAAACCCAAGCCGATCTGGGCAAAAAAACCGCGATTGCTGCGCATGGCACCACCCGCAGCATCGACGCGCTCGAGGCTTTGGGGCTGGTTGAACGCCGCGCTGATCCGACCTCGCGGCGCAATCGGCGGATCTTCCTGACCGAAAAGGGCCGCCAGATCGGGCCCGAATTATTCACCCTCGTCGCCGAGATGAATGCGTGGCTGATGGACGGCATTGATCCCGCCGAGACGCAGGCCTTCGCAGCCACATTGGCAAAAATTCTCTGAGCCCCCCTTGCATAAGAACAAAAAGGGCACGAAGCTGCCGCCAGAGGATTTAAAATGACCCAGAATACGCCCCAAACCACAGTAAATACCACAGAACCATCTACAGCCAAAACCCCGCCCGCCCGTCAAAAGATGGAAGGCGGCAAACGCTTTGTCATGCACACCGAGTTTGAGCCCGCCGGCGATCAACCCGCAGCGATTGCGGAGCTGTGCGAGGGCATCAATTCTGGCGAGCAAAATCAGGTGCTGCTGGGCGCAACCGGCACCGGCAAAACCTTCACCATGGCCAAGGTCATTGAACAAACCCAGCGCCCCGCCATTATTCTGGCCCCGAACAAAACCCTTGCCGCGCAATTATTTGCCGAAATGAAAGGCTTCTTTCCGGAGAATTCGGTCGAATATTTTGTGTCATTCTATGACTACTACCAACCCGAAGCCTACGTGGCGCGCACCGATACTTTCATTGAAAAAGACAGCGCCATCAACGAGCAAATCGACCGGATGCGTCACTCGGCCACCCGCTCGTTACTGGAGCGTGACGATGTGATCATCGTCGCCTCGGTGTCGTGTATTTACGGCATCGGCTCGCCCGAAACCTACACCGCGATGACGCAGGATCTGATCACTGGCGACAATTACGACCAACGCGAAATGATGCAGGGCTTGATCGCACAGCAGTATAAACGCTCGGACAATGCGTTTGCGCGCGGCACGTTCCGGGTGCGCGGTGACAGCCTTGAAATCTGGCCTTCCCACCTTGAAGATCGCGGCTGGCGGTTGTCGTTCTTTGGCGACAAACTCGAAGCCATCACCGAATTTGACACTCTGACTGGCGCTAAAACCGCCAAGCTGGACAAGGTGCGGGTTTACGCCAATTCGCATTACGTCACCCCGCGCCCGACCCTGCTGCAGGCCATCAAACACATCAAAGTCGAGCTACACCAGCGGCTGGAATATTTCAAAAAAGAGGGAAAATTACTGGAGGCGCAACGACTGGAGCAACGCTGTCGCTTTGATCTGGAAATGATGGAGGCATCCGGATTTTGCGCCGGTATCGAGAATTATTCCCGCTACTTAACCGGCCGCAACCCCGGCGAGCCGCCCCCCCACTTTGTTTGAATACCTGCCTGACAATGCCATCGTTTTTGCCGACGAAAGCCACGTTTCTGTGCCGCAAATTGGTGGCATGTATAAGGGTGATTTTCGGCGTAAATCCACCCTGTCAGAACACGGGTTTCGGCTGCCATCTTGCATGGACAACCGGCCGCTGAAATTCGAGGAATGGGACGCGATGCGCGGCCAGTCTATTTTTGTCTCGGCCACCCCGCAGAACTGGGAATTGGAGCAATCTGGTGGCGTGTTTGTCGAGCAAGTGATCCGCCCCACCGGCCTGCTGGAACCGGTGCTGGAAATTCGCCCTGTTGAGATGCAGGTCGATGATTTGCTCGACGAAGTGCGCATCGTTGCGGCCAAGGGTATGCGCACGCTGGTCACCACTTTGACCAAACGCATGGCCGAGGATTTGACCGAATATATGCACGAACAGGGCATTCGGGTCCGGTACATGCACAGTGACATCGACACGTTGGAACGCATTGAAATCCTTCGGGATTTACGACTTGGGGCGTTTGATGTTTTGATCGGCATTAACCTTTTGCGCGAAGGTCTGGATATTCCTGAATGTGCGCTGGTGGCGATTTTGGATGCCGACAAAGAAGGCTTTTTACGCTCGACCACATCGCTGGTGCAAACCATTGGCCGTGCGGCGCGCAATGTTGAGGGGCGGGTGATTATGTACGCCGACCGGATCACCGGATCAATGCAGCGGGCGATGGACGAAACCGAGCGACGCCGCGAGCGCCAAATGGCCCATAATAAGGAACATGGCATCACGCCACGGACCATAAAAAAGAACATCGATGACGTGCTGTCGGGACTGTATAAGGGCGACACCGATGCGGGCCGGATCACGGCGTCGGTGGATCAACCGATGCTGGGCGAAAACCTCGCCACTCATCTGGAAGCGATGCGGGTGAAGATGCGCAAAGCGGCCGAGAATTTAGAGTTCGAGGAAGCGGCGCGCTTGCGTGATGAAGTGCGGCGGCTGGAGGCGGTGGAGCTGACGGTGATGGATGATCCGATGGCACGCCAGTCTGCAGTTAAAGCGGCGAGTGCGGCTGGCGGGCGGTCAACGGCTGGCAAGGCTGGGAGCAAGCGGAAGTGGAAATAGACGTAAGTGAGAGATAGTGCAAATGCTTAGCTCTCAAGAGAACGACTTGGTGCTTCTCCAAAAAACCCTGATTCTATTAGAAGAAGCTAGGGCAAACGAGGTTGACCCTGCTCAAATCTCATTAAAATCTCAAACCGCTTTCAAAATTTATGTTTTCAGAGAGACTATGCTCTGGCGATATTGCGCAATACTAAAAGGCATTGTGAATGCCATGGAAGAAGAGCTGTATCTTCCTGCAATCATACTCTGAATTGCCCCTAGTTTCCTAGACGCCTTGTTGCTTCCACTTTTGCTGCCTTTCGAACTCGACGGGCGACAGCATCCCGTTTCTAGCGTGTTTGCGTTTCGGATTGTAGAACATTTCGATGTATTCGAACACGTCACGCCTAGCATCATCTCTGGTTTTGTATGTTCGTCGCCTGATACGCTCGCGTTTCAACAGATTGAAAAAGCTTTCGGCGACGGCATTATCATGGCAATTTCCACGACGGCTCATACTGTGTTCCAGATTGTGGTGTTTTAGAAATGACGCCCATTCTAGGCTAGTGAATTGTGAACCTTGGTCAGAATGCACGAGCACCTTTTCGGCTGGCTTGCGCCGCCAAACGGCAGTTAGTAGTGCCTGTAAAACCAGATCAGTGGGCTGACGCGATTGCATGGCCCAGCCGACAATCCGGCGAGAATACAGGTCGATCACAACAGCCAGATACGAGAACCCTTCATAGGTTTTGATATATGTAATATCGGTGACCCAAAATCGG
>JPUR01000202.1 GCA_001321835.1 Marinosulfonomonas sp. PRT-SC04 | reverse complement strand
GGTGAATTGCCCCTAGTTTCCTAGACGCCTTGTTGCTTCCACTTTTGCTGCCTTTCGAACTCGACGGGCGACAGCATCCCGTTTCTAGCGTGTTTGCGTTTCGGATTGTAGAACATTTCGATGTATTCGAACACGTCACGCCTAGCATCATCTCTGGTTTTGTATGTTCGTCGCCTGATACGCTCGCGTTTCAACAGATTGAAAAAGCTTTCGGCGACGGCATTATCATGGCAATTTCCACGACGGCTCATACTGTGTTCCAGATTGTGGTGTTTTAGAAATGACGCCCATTCTAGGCTAGTGAATTGTGAACCTTGGTCAGAATGCACGAGCACCTTTTCGGCTGGCTTGCGCCGCCAAACGGCAGTTAGTAGTGCCTGTAAAACCAGATCAGTGGGCTGACGCGATTGCATGGCCCAGCCGACAATCCGGCGAGAATACAGGTCGATCACAACAGCCAGATACGAGAACCCTTCATAGGTTTTGATATATGTAATATCGGTGACCCAAAATCGG
>JPUR01000201.1 GCA_001321835.1 Marinosulfonomonas sp. PRT-SC04 | reverse complement strand
AATTCCTGCCAGAATTATAGCACAGAAATCTGGGCGTTGTTCAGAGGTTCCCTAGCATTTATCGCATTCAGCACGCATTTTCACGATGGCAGGCATTATCATAAAGCGAATTCACCCAATGATATCAATGCCATGTGGCGGAGGAGCAGAAGTAAGCGTCCGGCCTTGGCCCCCTAACGGCGTTGTTTTAGGTTTGCTAATGTCCACTTAAGTTAATGGACATTAGGGGATTTTGATGGCTCGACGCAAACGCCGCACCTGGAGCGACGAAGAGAAGATATCTATTTGTTTGCAGACGAAGGCACCGGGAGTTTCTGTTTCTCAGGTTGCACGCCGCTATGCGATGAGCGGCAACCAGATTTTCAATTGGCTGAAGGATACGCGGTTTTCACCGCCTGTGGCTGAGGTAGCCGGTGAAGATGCGGTGTTTTTACCCATCACGGTATCAAACGATGCAGCACCTGAGCCAGCGGCGGAATACAGCCCGGTTTCTCCTGTGCCCTCGCGATTAGAGATTGCTTTGAATGGCGGCATCGCCTGTCCGTTGAGGGATCTTTTGATGGGAGCGAGATAGCGCGATTGTTGAAAGGCCTCATCTCATGATCCCGGTGCCTTCCAACACCAAGGTTTGGCTCGCGGCAGGTGTGACCGATATGCGGCGGGGATTTAACACCTTGGCGGCGCAAGCCGAACGGACCTTGGCGCAAGATCCGTTCAGCGGCCATCTGTTTGTATTTCGCGGTCGGCGCGGCGATCTGCTGAAGATCATCTGGTGGGACAGTCAGGGGGCCTGCCTGTTTTCCAAACGGCTTG
>JPUR01000200.1 GCA_001321835.1 Marinosulfonomonas sp. PRT-SC04 | reverse complement strand
TGGCGTGAACTACTCCTTGATCTAAAGGCCCGTGGCCTGAATACCCCACCTAAACTTGCGGTAGGTGATGGCGCTTTGGGGTTTTGGGCGGCATTGCGAGAGGTCTTTCCCCAGACAAAAGGACAACGTTGTTGGGTTCACAAAACCGCAAATATCCTCAATAAAATGCCCAAAGCCCTGCAAGCAAAGGCAAAGGCTGATTTGCATGAAATCTGCCTTCTCGGGCATGCTCGCATGCCCTGTCAGGTTATAGATGGCGGACACCAAGGATGATGCCGGAAAAGCCTTCGACCTCTTCTGTGCAAAATACCAGGTCAAATACGAAAAAGCTGTCGCCTGTCTGAAAAAAGATCGGGATGCACTCCTGACATTCTTTGATTTTCCCGCCGAGCACTGGAAACACATCCGCACCACAAATCCTATTGAAAGCACCTTTGCAACCGTCCGCCACAGAACCAAGAGAACCAAGGGCTGCCTGAAACGAAACACTGCCATGGTGATGGTCTTTAAGCTCATAAAAGAGGCTGAGAAACGATGGCTAAAATTGAGGGGCAAAAACCAATTGCCAAAACTCATTCAAGGCGTCACATTCTCCGACGGGATCGAGATAATCGAAAAACAAACCAAAAGCGCCGCCTGATGATCTCCGTCACCAACTTCTGCGGTTAACTCCGTCGCGCTATAGTGGCAGTTTCATCAAAGGCAAGCCCGAGGGCTTTGGCAAGATCGAGTTCGCCGATGGTGGCAGCTATGAGGGCGACTGGACCGACGGTAAAATTGACGGCAACGGCATTCGGATTTACGCCAATGGAGTGCAATACGAGGGCGGCTTTCGCAACGCCTTGCACCACGGTATCGGCACCATGAAAAGCCCGAATGGCTATGTCTATCAGGGCGAATGGCTGAATGGCGAAAAATCCGGTACGGGCAACATCACCTACCCCGATAAATCAGTGTTTGAAGGCAGCTTGATCAAGGGCATGCGCGATGGCACTGGCAGCTTGAAAATGACGGATGGCACGCTTTATGTTGGCGACTGGAAGGCCGGCAAGATCAACGGCAATGGCAAGCTGACCCTGCCCAACGGTGATGTCTATATCGGCAGCTTTACCGACGGCAAACGCCACGGCACCGGCAGCATGACCTATACAAATGGCGACACCTATCAAGGTGGATTTACCGACGACAATCGCCACGGCCAAGGCACCTTCAAAAGCACCGAAGGCTATCAATATATCGGCGGTTGGGCTGGCGGACGTATTGAGGGCACCGGCGAAACCACCTACCCGGATGGCTCGGTCTACACCGGCCAATTCAAGGCCAACATGCCCGAGGGTGAAGGCAAAATCACCTATCCAGATGGCGGCAGTTATGAGGGCGGCTGGGTCGCTGGCGTAACCGAGGGACACGGCGTTGCGCGCTACGCAAACGGCATCATTTACACCGGCGGATTTAAGAACGCCAAGTTCCACGGCACCGGCAAAACCACCGAGCCCAGCGGCTATCAATATGACGGCGGCTGGAAAAATGGCCAACGCCACGGCACCGGCACGGCCACCTACGAGGATGGCGCCACCTATTCCGGCGGTTTTGTGAATGGGCGCCGCGAAGGCCAAGGCGACATGGTGATGGCCGACGGATTCAAATATTCCGGCGGCTGGAAGGCTGGCAGCTTTGAGGGCTCTGGCACCGCCACCTATGTAAGTGGCGATGTCTATCAGGGGGCTTTCGTCGCGGGAAAACGCCAGGGCCAAGGCACAATGCGCTACGCCTCGGGCGATGAAAGTTCTGGCGACTGGATCAACGGGGCGCTGTCAAAGGCCACAGGTGGCGACGACACCATCGTACCGGACGCCGAACCGGCAAGCACCGAATAAACTGTCCGGCAGGGACCGAAAAGCCGCGGACCATGAAACTGCGACCACAAGGAGCTGCATTGTATTTCGGCAGCAATGTTGGCCCTGCACTGATCGTCGTTCAGAGGAAAGTACCGGAGACGCGCTCCCGATAACGGATAAAATATCATTCTCCCCAGCGCAGCCACCCAGCGATCTTACCCCGCATGACCCCTAATTTCTTTGGGGCTTTTCTTTTGCCAAAGCCGCTCCTATAGTCACCTGTGATGACGATGAACAAACATATCCCCCTTGCTTGCGCGGCCCGCACTTCTGGCCTGCTGCTATCGTCGATCCTACTGCTTAGCCGCCTCTGAGCGTGCCTGATGGCGCGACCGCTCAGAGGAGACAGACGCGCGCATCACTCATATTCCCCACATAGCTAAGACGAAAGATTTCCGACATGACTGATACATCCGCACAGGACCGCGTAATTATATTTGACACCACCTTGCGTGACGGCGAGCAATCGCCCGGCGCCACCATGACCCACGATGAAAAACTCGAGATCGCCGCCTTGCTGGATGAAATGGGCGTCGATGTGATCGAAGCCGGTTTCCCGATTGCCTCCGAGGGTGATTTCGAGGCCGTCAAAGAGGTTGCCGTCCGCAGCGTCAATTCGGTGATCTGCGGGCTTTCCCGTGCCAAAGCTGGCGATATTGATCGGGCTTGGGATGCTGTGAAACACGCAGCTCAGCCGCGCATTCACACCTTCATCGGCACATCACCGCTGCACCGCGCCATTCCAAATCTGGACATGGACCAAATGGCCGATGTGATCCACGAAAGCGTCACCCACGCGCGCAATCTGTGTGGCGATGTTCAGTGGTCGCCGATGGATGCAACCCGCACCGAGGATGACTATCTTTGTCGTGTGGTGGAAATCGCCATCAAGGCTGGCGCCACCACCATCAACATTCCCGACACCGTCGGCTACACCGCCCCCGTCGAGAGCGCCGAGCTGATCCGCATGTTGCTGGAACGGGTGCCCGGTGCTGACGAAATCATCTTTGCCACCCATTGTCATAATGACCTTGGCATGGCGACCGCCAATTCGCTGGCCGCTGTCGGGGCTGGCGCGCGCCAGATCGAATGCACCATCAACGGGCTTGGGGAACGGGCGGGCAACACCGCACTTGAAGAAGTGGTGATGGCGATGAAAGTGCGCAACGACATCATGCCGTACCGCAACCGCATTGACACCACCAAGATCATGAACATCTCGCGTTTGGTCGCCACCGTTTCGGGATTTCCGGTGCAATATAACAAAGCCATCGTCGGTAAAAACGCCTTTGCCCACGAGAGCGGCATCCATCAGGACGGCATGTTGAAAAACGCCGAAACCTTTGAAATTATGCGCCCCGAAGACGTGGGCCTGTCCGAAACCAAATTGGTGATGGGCAAACATTCGGGCCGCGCTGCCTTGCGGGCCAAGTTAAAAGATCTCGGCCATGAATTGTCTGATAACCAGTTGAATGACGTGTTTGTGCGCTTCAAAGCACTGGCCGATCGCAAGAAAGAAATCTTTGACGATGATTTGCTGGCCTTGATGCGCGACAGCACCTCGGATGCGGTGCATGACCATATCCAGCTGAAAAAACTGCGGGTGGTCTGTGGCACCGAGGGGCCGCAAACTGCGGATATGACGTTGGTGATTGACGGGGTTGAACATCAAGTTTCGACCACCGGCGATGGTCCGGTTGATGCCGCCTTCAATGCGGTCAAAGCGCTGTTCCCACATCAGGCACGCCTGCAGCTTTATCAAGTGCATGCGGTCACCGAGGGCACCGACGCCCAAGCCACCGTCAGCGTGCGCATGGAAGAAGACGGCAAAATTGCCACGGGTCAATCGGCCGATACCGATACGGTTGTGGCCTCGGCCAAGGCCTATATCAACGCACTAAACAGGTTGATGATCCGGCGTCAAAAAACCAAACCGGCGTAAGGCTAACGAGCAACCTCGCAAGTTTTTCAAGCCGTCACGGGGTAAATGCAAATTGTGATAATCGAACATTTCACATGGCGTTTACCCCGAGAACACGTCCTGACTAGACCATTCACAACAATTCCTTCTGGTTTGAATTTTACGAATGCCCCACGGCCCCACCGTCAAAGGCAAAAAGCTGCTGACATCAAGCCCAGCCCCCTTTACCCACCCCGCTTGCCCTGCCTATAAGAACGCTGATCTGCGATCACAAGAATCGCGAATGTCACTGGATATTTTGAACAGGAAACTTAACGCATGTCTATTTTATCGGCGCTGTTTTCATCCGACATGGCAATCGATTTGGGCACGGCAAACACGCTGGTCTACGTCAAAGGCAAAGGCATCGTTTTGAACGAGCCCTCCGTGGTCGCCTATCACGTCAAAGATGGCGTGAAACGTGTGCTGGCTGTCGGCGAAGACGCCAAGCTGATGTTGGGCCGCACCCCCGGCAGCATCGAGGCAATCCGGCCAATGCGTGAAGGCGTGATTGCTGATTTCGACACCGCCGAGGTAATGATCAAATATTTCATCCGCAAGGTCCACAAACGCACCACATTCACCAAACCGAAAATCATCGTCTGCGTACCGCATGGCGCGACCCCGGTTGAAAAACGCGCCATTCGCCAGTCGGTTTTGTCGGCAGGCGCACGGCGCGCTGGCCTGATTGCAGAGCCGATTGCGGCCGCGATTGGCGCCGGCATGCCGATCACTGATCCCACCGGCAACATGGTGGTTGATATCGGCGGCGGCACCACCGAGGTGGCGATTCTATCGCTGGGCGACATCGTATACGCACGTTCGGTGCGGGTTGGCGGCGACCGGATGGACGAGGCGATTATCAATTATCTGCGGCGTCAGCATAACCTGCTGGTTGGCGAAAACACCGCCGAGCGGATCAAAACCACAATCGGCACCGCACGGATGCCCGATGACGGGCGTGGCACCTCGATGCAAATTCGCGGCCGTGATCTGCTGAATGGCGTGCCCAAAGAAACTGAAATCAATCAGGCCCAGATCGCTGAAGCGTTGGCTGAACCGGTGCAACAAATCTGCGGCGCTGTGATGACTGCACTTGAGGCAACCCCGCCCGATTTGGCGGCTGATATTGTCGATCGCGGCGTAATGCTAACCGGCGGCGGCGCACTTCTGGGCGACCTTGATCTGGCCTTGCGCGAGCAAACCGGTCTGGCGGTTTCAATTGCAGACGAGCCGCTGAATTGTGTGGCCCTTGGCACTGGCAAGGCGCTAGAATATGAAAAACAGCTGCGCCATGTGATTGATTACGACAGCTAGGCCACGCATGGTCACGGGAACCGCAAACAGGAGCCTCCCTTGGCAAGAGATCGAAACACACACGCACATTATGTCCGCCCGATCCGGCGTA
Source organism: Marinosulfonomonas sp. PRT-SC04 (assembly GCA_001321835.1). The sequence goes on along the minus strand of JPUR01000200.1, from coordinate 21,121 downwards.
TTCTAGTCGGGCTTCTGGTGATTGCCTTGCTGGCGGTGTTCCTGTTGTGGCGCATCGACAGCCCGCGGGTTGAACGCTTTCGCGCGGCCGTGGTTGACCGGATTGTGCCCAATTTCGAATGGGCCATGGTGCCGGTCACCGCCGCCACTGGCATGATTGAGGATTTCCGGTCCTACCAAAGAATATACCAGCAAAATCAGGAACTGCGGCGCGAGCTGCAAAGACTGAAGTCCTGGAAAGAAGCCGCCCTGCAACTGGAACAGCAAAACGCCAAATTGCTGGCACTAAATTCGGTGCGGCTGGACCCAAAACTGACCTCGGTGTCAGGCGTGGTGCTGGCCGACAGTGGCTCGCCGTTTCGCCAATCTGTGTTGCTGAACATTGGCCAGCGTGACGGCATCATTGATGGGTGGGCGACGATGGATGGCATCGGACTGGTCGGGCGGATATCGGGGGTTGGAAAAAACACCTCGCGGGTGATTTTGCTCACCGATGCCAACAGCCGCATTCCCGTGACCATTCAGCCCTCGGGCCAGCGCGCCCTGCTGGTCGGAGATAACTCCTCGTACCCCTTGATCGAATTTCTGGAAAAGCCCCAAAAAGTGCGCCCCAACAACCGGATTGTTACCTCTGGCGATGGCGGCGTATTTCCAGCCGGGCTGTTGGTGGGACTGGTCAACGAAGACACCAACAAACGGCTGCGAGCCACATTAGCCGCCGACTATGAACGGCTGAATTTCCTACGGGTTCTGCGCAGTCGCACCTATGAGGCGATCACCGATCCGGGCGCCTTATTGGTGGTGCCTCAACCTGCGCCCCCCGTCAGCGAAACAACGGAAGGGGCAAGCGATGGTTGATATCAGCCTAAGCCGCAAATGGAGCTTTCGACTTTTGTTTCTGGCGCTGGTGGCCTTCATTGTGTTTGCCCACCTGATCCCGTTGCAAACCACACCGTCCAACTGGGCGATGCCGGACCTTTTGATCAGCCTGTGCTTTGCATGGGTGTTGCGCCGCCCCGATTACGTCCCGATTTTGCTGATCGCGACCGTCATGCTGACCACAGACTTCCTGTTCATGCGCCCGCCCGGATTGATGGCCGCATTGGTGGTGCTCGGGGCCGAGTTTTTGCGCGCCCGCGGCCACATCCTGCGCGAACTGCAATTTTCGCTGGAATGGGGTGTTGTGGCCGGCGTCATCACCGGCGTCATGGTGACCAACCGCGTGTTGCTTATTTTGGTGATGTCGCCACGCCCGCCATTGGGCCTGTCATTGTTCCAACTGGTGGTGACATTGCTGGCCTACCCAGTGGTGGTGGCATTTTCACACTACGGGTTGGGCATTCGCAAAATCGTAGCCGGCGAAGTTGACGCATGGGGGCACCGGTTATGAGACGTGCCGCAAAAGAGAGCCTCAAAAGCCAACGCGACATCAGCCGCCGCGCCCTGATTCTTGGGGTGTCACAGCTGGCGATCATCGGCGGGCTTGCTGCGCGGATGCAATATCTGCAAGTGGATCAGGCCGATCAATACCGCCTGCTGGCCGATGAGAACCGTATTAATATTCGGCTACTGCCCCCGACCCGTGGCCTGATTTACGACCGCAACGGGGTGGCATTGGCGATCAACAAACCGGTCTACCGGATCACCATCATCCGCGAGGAAGCTGGCGATGTGAACAAGGTGCTCGCCCGCCTGCGCGCCCTGACACCCATTGCCCCCGCAGAGCTGGCCCGCGCACTGGCCGAGATGAAACGGCGCAGCTCGTTTGTGCCGGTGACCATCGCCGATAATGTGACCTGGAAAGACATCGCCGAAGTGGCGGTCAACGCCCCCGCCCTGCCCGGCATCACCCCCGAGGTTGGCCTGACCCGCCAATACCCGATGGCCGATGATTTCGCCCATATCGTCGGCTATGTTGGCGCTGTCAACGAGGCCGATCTGAACCGTCTTGACGACCGTGACCCGCTGCTGCAAATCCCGCGTTTTCAGATCGGAAAAATTGGCGTCGAAGCCAAACTGGAGCGGCCCTTGCGCGGCAAGGCCGGCACCAAACGCATCGAGGTCAATGCGGTTGGCCGTGTCATGCGCGAACTCAGCCGTGAAGAGGGCCAGGCCGGCGTCAATCTGCAACTGACCATCGACAGCAGTTTGCAAAATTATGTGCAAGCGCGTCTGGCCGGCGAAAGTGCCGCCGCGGTGGTGATCGACACCGTCACTGGCGATCTGCTGGCGATCGGCTCGACCCCGGCGTTTGACCCGAATAAATTCGTCAACGGCATCTCGCAAAAAGACTACGATGCCCTGCTGCAAAACAAATACCGCCCGCTGCCCAACAAAGCGATGCAAGGCATTTACCCCCCCCGGCTCCACCTTTAAAATGATCACCGCGCTGGCGGCGCTCAAAGCTGGGGTTGTGACCTCGGAAGACACCGTGAAATGCAGAGGTTATGTCGAGGTTGGTGGCCGCCGGTTCCATTGCTGGAAACGCGCGGGCCACGGCAACATGAACCTGTTGAACAGTCTGAAAAACTCGTGTGATGTGTATTATTACGAGATGGCGCAACGGGTCGGGGTCGATAAAATGTCAGCGATGGCGCGGCGATTTGGGTATGGCACCAAGTTTGACATTCCAATGTCCTCGGTCGCCAAGGGGCTGGCCCCGACCAAAGCTTGGAAACGCGAAAACCGGGGCGCCGATTGGGCGATTGGCGATTCTCTGAACACCTCAATCGGCCAGGGTTTCGTCTTATCGTCCCCCTTGCAGCAGGCCGTGATGACCGCCCGCATCGCCACTGGAATGGCGGTGCGCCCACGATTGATAAAATCCGTCAATGGCATCGAAGTGCCACTTGAAGGTGGCGAATCTATGGGCCTAAACGAGAACCATTTACGTCTGGTGCGCAAGGGCATGTTCGCGGTTTCCAACGCCCGCGGCGGCACCGCATATCGCTCGCGTATTCTGGGGGCAGATTACCAGATGGCGGGCAAAACCGGCACCAGTCAGGTCGGCAACAAAGTGGTGCGCAACAGCGCTGTGGCATGGGAAAAACGCGACCACGCCTTGTTCGTTTCATTCGCCCCCTATGACAATCCGCGCATCGCGGTATCGGTGATTGTGGAACATGGCGGCGGCGGATCCAAAGCCGCCGCCCCGATTGTCCGAGACATCGCGTTACAAGCGCTTTATGGTGGCCTGCCGCCGCTGTCTGCCTACCCGAAAGCCGACCGTTGGCGCATTCAAAAAGAACAGCGCGCGCTAAAATTGCGCGATCCGAATGCTGGCCGTGAAGAAAGCGATCGCGCATGAGTTACCTGGAACATAACGTCAAAACCACGCCCTCGGGACTGCGTAAAATTCTGCACATGAACTGGGCGGTGATCCTGCTGCTGTCGACGATTTGCGGCATCGGGTTTTTGATGCTGTATTCGGTGGCCGGTGGTTCAATGACCCCATGGGTCGAGCCACAAATGAAGCGCTTTGCCCTTGGCATGGGGCTGTTGTTTTTCATCGCCATGGTGCCGATCTGGTTCTGGCGAAACATGTCGGCTCTGGCCTATATCGTTGCGGTGATCCTGCTGCTGGGAGTGGAATTTTTCGGGGTTCAGCATATGGGTGCCAAGCGCTGGATCAATCTCGGGTTCATGGAATTACAGCCCTCTGAGTTGGCCAAAATCACCCTAATTATGGTGCTGGCCGCCTATTATGATTGGCTCGATTTAAAGAAAACATCGCACCCATTGTGGGTGCTGATCCCGGTTTTGATCATTCTGGTGCCCACCGCGCTGGTGCTAAAGCAGCCCGACCTTGGCACCGCGATCCTACTGGTTGCGGGCGGTGGTCTGATTATGTTTTTAGCCGGTGTCCGCTGGTATTATTTTGCCGCCGTTTTCGGCGCGGTTATCGCCACCATCACCGCCATTTTCCAATTTCGCGGCACCGAGTGGCAGTTTCTGAAGGACTATCAATACCGTCGTATCGACACCTTCCTTGATCCGGCATCTGATCCGCTTGGGGCCGGCTACCATATCACCCAATCTAAAATTGCGCTGGGGTCTGGGGGCTGGACCGGGCGTGGTTTTATGCAGGGCACACAGGCGCGACTGAACTTTTTACCCGAGAAACACACCGACTTTATCTTCACCACTCTGGCCGAGGAATTCGGCTTTATCGGCGCCTTTTCACTGCTGGGACTTTATACGCTAATCATCTTGTTCTGCATCGTCTCGGCGATCAAAAACAAAGACCGCTTTTCCTCGCTGATTATCCTCGGCGTGGCGGGTACATTGTTCTTGTTCTTCGCCGTCAATATGTCGATGGTGATGGGGCTGGCCCCCGTCGTCGGCGTGCCCCTTCCGCTGGTATCATACGGCGGATCCGCTATGCTGGTGCTGCTGATCGCCTTTGGATTAATGCAAAGCGCCCACGTCCACCGCCCCCGATAATCACCCCAGATAACCGCCTAATATAAAGGAAACCACTATGTCTATTTTTCACCTCGCCTTCAATGTCACCGACCTGGAGCAAACCCGCGCTTTTTATGGTGATCTTCTAGGGTGCACTGAGGGGCGCAGCACCGAGACTTGGGTCGATTACAACTTTTTCGGCCATCAGCTTTCCTTGCATCTGGGCACCCCGTTTAAAACTCAGGCCACCGGAAAAGTTGGCGACCATATGGTGCTGATGCCACATCTTGGCGTGGTGCTGCCAATGGCCGAATGGCAGGTTTTGGCGGACCACCTCACCGAGGCCGGCGTGACCTTCACCATTCCCCCGACCCTGCGGTTTGCGGGCCAACCGGGCGAGCAAAGCACCATGTTCTTTTGCGACCCATCTGGCAACCCGATTGAGATCAAAGGCTTTGTCGATATGTCAGGGGTTTTCGCCAAATGATCAATATCCTGTTTGCCGCCAAAGCTGACAGCTGGGCCGAATACGAGGCCCCATTGCGCCGCGCCTTGGATGACATTGGCCTGCCGCATACCCTGTCTCCTGACATCAGCGATCCGGCCACGGTTGACTACGTGATCTACGCCCCAAACGGGCCGGTCAGCGATTTCGCGCCCTTCACCCGCGCCAAAGCGGTGCTGGGCCTTTGGGCCGGTGTTGAGAACATCACCAGCAATCCAACCCTGAAAATTCCGCTGACCCGAATGGTCGATTATGGGCTAACCGAGGGCATGGTCGAATGGGTCACCGGCCACACCCTGCGCCACCATCTGGGCATGGATCGACACATCTTGGGTCAAGACGGCGAATGGCGTGATTTTGTGCCGCCACTGGCGCGGGACCGCACCGTTGTGGTGTTGGGTCTCGGTGCGCTCGGCAGCGCTTGCGCAAGCGCTTTGGCCGCGCTGAACTTCAATGTTCTGGGCTGGAGCCGCCGTGAGAAATCCATCGAAAACATCACCTGCCATCATGGCGATGACGGGTTGGATCAAGTGCTGGCGCAGGCCGAAATCGTCATTCTGTTGTTGCCGCTGACCCCGGAAACCGAAAACCTTCTGAACGCCCAGCGCCTCTCGAAAATGCCCAAAGGTGCGATGATCATCAACCCAGGCCGAGGCCCATTGATTGATGACGTAGCCCTGATCGCAGCCCTCGACAGTGGTCAGATCGGCCACGCCACATTAGATGTATTTCGCATCGAACCGCTGCCAAAAAATCACTCCTATTGGGCGCACCCGCGGGTCACTGTGACACCACACATCGCCTCAGAAACCCGCCCCGAAAGCTCCGCCAGAGTGATCACCGAAAATATCCGCCGCGGCGAGGCGGGCCTCCCCTTCCTACACATTGTCGACAGAAACGCAGGCTACTAAATCCGCCCCCTTCTTCTTTTCATAAATATCCCCCGCGCGGAGCGCCTAAAATCTCTTTGGCACTAAAGCGGGACAGGTCCGGGCCTCACCGCAAAATCGGCGGGCTGTTCGGATCGCGCCCCGGCGCGGCAGGTGCCTGTGCCTCAACTTCCCGCTTCGGTAAATCGAACCGCAAACCCACCTTGGCCAGCGTGGCACAAACCGTGTCGCTGGCCGCGAAAAACGCCACGTCCAACCCAGTTTCATCCACGCCAAACATCACCACTTCGGCCACCGCCGTGGCCAATGCGCCATGAGCGGCGGGCAGCGCGTCGATGATCGCCAGCAGCAACCCCTGCCTGCCATCGTCATATTCCACCGTCACCAAATAGGCCGCATCAGCCAACCCGGCCGCAGTTGCCAGCTTGCTGTCAATCGCCTGCAATAATCCCTGTTCCCCCCCCTTGGGCGCATAAAATGCGACCGGACGTTCCATCACTTCTTCTGGCGCGTTTTGCAACATATCAGCCAACCAGACCAGCGCATCCGGTGGCAACAATATCGACGAAGGCGCAACCCCAAGGTTGACCCCCAGTCCAAGACCCTGCCCCGCCAGCATCTTGGCCACCACGCGACCAGACAGCGCCGCATGATGGGCACCACCGTCAACAAAATCTGCCAACCGCGCCTCGGTATCAAACACCAGAACGTATTTCACGCCCTCAACCTCGAACATTTCGGGGGACAGATTGTCGCCAACCGCCTCGCCCTCTAGCAGCAAAAACAACTCGCTATCGGCCAGCCGCTCATAAAACCGCAACCGTGCGGCCGCATCGTCAGGGGCCGCATCCATCGGCGCATGTGCCGTATCAAGGGGGGTTAACTCAGTCATACAGCACCTCTTTATATATGCGCAGTGCCGAAATCAGGTCGGCGATAAATCACGATTTAGTCCTGTTCAGCCAGTATTGCGCCACACCGGTAGGGGCAAGGCGAATAGATTTATTGGCACAATCAGGCTTTGAAAATTCATATTCTGCCCCGCTTTCTCTGAGAATACCCTCTGCCGCAAATCGGGAGCAAATCGGCGCTTGCATTCATTTCGATAATCCTAGTAATATCGAATCATGGAAAAAACTCACATCCCAGACTTACGCGTCGAGCAAGCAGCGTCGACATTTGCAGCCCTTGGATCGGAGCAACGCCTTTCGGTGTTGCGCATTCTGGTGCGCGCCGGTGGCGAGGGCATTCCGATTGGCGAATTGGGTGAGCGTTGCGGCATCACCGGATCAACCTTAACCCATCACGTCAAGATCCTGACCCAAGCCGGATTGGTGCAACAAACCAAACAAGGCCGCTCGGTGATTTGCGCCGCTGTTGCTTATGACCAAATCTATGCGCTGTCGAAGTTTTTGATGTCAGAATGCTGTGCCGATTGCGTCACCCCACATAAGGACCACGAACATGGCTGATCATGCCCACAGTCACCCCAGCCCCAGCCACCCAAACCCCGGTGCCCCGCTTTGGAAGCGCATCGACAAGCCCTTATTGGTCATTCTGCTGATCCCCGTTTTGTTGGCTATTTTCGACAGACCACAAGTGGTGCCGACCGTGATATTTGCCGGTCAAGCAATCCTGCACACCGGGATTTTCATCGCCTTCGCAGTGTTGGCGGTTGGCTATCTTAAGGCGTCAGGTGCTGAAACCATTTTGACCAAAGCCTTTGAGGGCCGCGAAGTGCGGATGATCCTGATGGCATCGTTGCTGGGCGGGCTGTCGCCGTTTTGCTCTTGCGAAGTGATCCCGTTTATCGCCGCCATGTTGGCGGTTGGTGCGCCATTGTCGGCGGTGATGGCGTTTTGGTTGGCCTCGCCATTGATGGATCCGGCGATGTTTTTCATCACCTCCGGCACGCTGGGTTTTGATTTCGCGATCGCCAAGATGCTGGCCGCCATCGGCATTGGCCTGTTGGGTGGTTTTGTGGTCAAAGCCTTCGCCAACAGCGTGGTTTTCGCCAATCCGCTGCGTCCAAAACCGTCGGAGAGCTGTTGTGACAGCGCCTGCGGTGACGCCACATTTTCCGGCGAACCACAGTGGGCATTCTGGCATGATACGGCGCGGCGCAAGGTGTTTTCCGACACCGTGATCGAGAATGCGCTGTTCTTAGGCAAGTGGTTGTTGCTGGCCTATTTGTTCGAGGCAATGATGATCCATTACGTGCCGGCTGAAATGGTTGCGTCTGTTTTGGGCGGCGAAGGGATCAAGCCAATTTTGCTGGGCGCATTGGTTGGCGGGCCGGCCTATCTGAACGGATATGCCGCGGTGCCGCTGGTTGATGCGTTGCTGCAACAGGGCATGAGCAATGGCGCAGCGATGTCATTCATGATCGCCGGTGGCGTCAGTTGTATCCCCGCCGCAATCGCGGTTTGGGCGCTGGTGCAGCCTCGGGTGTTCGTCGCCTACATCGCGATTGCCATGAGCGGTGCGGTTATTGCCGGAATGTTGTGGAATATCGCTGCCTGAGCATTGCGCCCCCCCAGTACCTATACTATTTGTAGGGTCACACTTGGCTGCGGTTTATGCGGCCATACTAAAACTGGGGGGGCCAAAAATGCGCAACATAGTCATACTGATCGCACTTTTTGCCCTGTGGCTGTTGCTGTCAGGCATTTACACCACGCTGGTCATCGGCCTTGGTTTTGCATCATCACTGTTGGTTTTGTTCATCCTGCGCCGGATGAACATGGTGGACGGCGATCGGATCGGCATGCATTTGTCGCCGATCCGGTTCGGTAAATATATGATCTGGTTGATGATCGAGATTGCGCGGGCCAACTGGGCCGTGACCAAGACCATCCTGTCGCGCAACATGAACATCCGTCAGCACCTGTTCACCGTGCCTTACAGTCAGAAATCCGATCTGGCGCAGGTGATTTTTGCCAACTCGATCACCCTGACGCCCGGCACCATTACGGTCGAAACCGAGGATGGCCAGTTTTTGATGCATGCGGTGTCTTACAGCGATGATGATCCAGCGGCGATTGCCGATATGGATGCCCGTATCACCGCCTGTGAAACGGGAGCTGCTTGATGTTCGTCATCGCTATTTTCTCGCTGTTTATCGCCATGATACTGGTGCTGGTGCGGCTCTATGCGGGGCCGACATTGTATGACCGCGTGTTGGCGGTTAACTCGTTTGGCACCCACACGGTGCTGTTCATCGGGGTGCTGGGTTTTTTGACAGGTCGGCCTGAGTTTTTGGACATTGCGCTGCTGTATGCACTGATCAATTTCGTCGGCACCATCGCGATTTTGAAATACTTCCGCTACCGCGCCATTGGCGACATTCACCAGATGCCAACCGACCAGGAGATCGGCAAATGAGTGCATTTGCGGTGATCATAGAAATATTGAGCTGGATCCTGATTGTTTCAGGGTCTGCATTTGTCATTATCGGTGCGGTTGGCACCCTGCGGTTTCCGGATTTCTGGTCACGGCTGCACGCCGCCTCGATCACCGATTCTGCGGGCATGATCCTGCTGCTGGCGGGTATGTGTTTGCAGGCTGGACCAACCTTGATCACTGTCAAATTGCTGGTCATCGGCGTGTTCCTGTTCATCACCGGCCCAACCTCAACCCACGCGATTGCCAATGCAGCGCTGGTCACGGGGTTGCGCCCGCATGAAGGCGACGGGCTGGTTGGCGACGAGCCGACCCCGCTGACATCTGAGGGGGCTGACAATGCTTGAGACCTTCATCAATTTGGCGCTGTTTTTGATGCTGGTGGCCACCGCTGTTGCCATCACCCGCATGCGCCGTTTGTTTGGTGTGACCATGATGGCCGGAGTGTTCAGCCTGCTGTCCGCCATGTTGTTTGTCACCCTTGATGCGGTCGATGTGGCCTTCACCGAGGCCGCTGTTGGAGCTGGGATTTCGACGATTTTGATGCTGTCGACCCTGACCCTAACTTCGCGGATCGAGAAGCCTGCGACCCGCTCGCCACTGATCCCGTTGATCGTGGTCACCATCACGGGTGCTGCAATTATTTACGGCACGCTGGATATGCCAAATTTTGGCGATCCGAACGCCCCTGCACAGGTTGGCGTCGCCGCAAGATACATGGCCGAGAGCCCCACAGACATCGACATTCCAAATGTGGTCACCGTTATTTTGGCCAGCTATCGTGGCTTTGACACCATGGGCGAAACCGCTGTGGTGTTCACGGCGGGCGCTGGCGTTTTGATGTTGTTGTCCGGTTTGCGGCGACGCAAACGCCGCGGCAAAGACGACAAGAAAGAGACCAGCTGATGCGCCACCATCTGATCTTGCGGGTGACCACAAAGCTGTTGATCGGCCCGATCATCCTGTTTGCGCTGTATGTGCAATTCCACGGCGATTTTTCGCCCGGTGGTGGGTTTCAGGCCGGCGTCATTATGGCGGTGGCGTTTATTCTTTATGGCATCGTCTTTGGGCTTGAGGCCGCGCAGAGCGTGTTTCCGCTCTGGCTGGTGCATAAGTTAATGGCGCTTGGCGTGTTGATCTATGCGGGCACCGGCGTTGCCAGCCTATTTTTGGGCTATGACTTTCTGGACTATGCAGCCTTTGCGCCGCATCATCCGTCGCACGGGCAGCACTGGGGTATTCTGGCGGTCGAATTTGGTGTTTTGGTCACGGTAACAGGCGTGATGGTGTCGATTTATTACGCCTTTGCGATGCGCCGTCCTGCGATTAGCGACGAGGAATGGTGATGCTGGATATTGAGTTCATCCTTGGCCATATGAATTATTGGCTGTTCACGGTTTTGATGATGACCGGTCTGTATATCGTGGTGGCCAAGGGCAATCTGATCAAGAAAATCGTCGGCTTGAACCTGTTTCAAACCGCGGTTTTCATGTTCTATATTTCAATTGGCAAGGTGACTGGCGGCACAGCACCTATCTTTCCGGTGGATATGCAGATTGACCCCGCTGTGGCCTATTCCAACCCGCTGCCGCATGTGTTGATCCTGACCGCGATTGTGGTTGGGATTGCCACCACGTCGCTAGGTTTGGCGCTGATTGTGCGCATCCGCGAGGAGTATGACACCATCGAGGAAGATGAAATTCTGGCGATTGAAACCCAGCTTGTTCACGTTGAGAACAAGGTACTGGGTGAAGACATGGGAGGGCGCGCCTGATGGCGACTGAACACATCCATGTGGCGCGAAATCTGATGGATCATCTGCCGGTTTTGGTGGTGTTGGTGCCATTTCTAGCGGCGCCTTTGATTGTGCTGCTTGGGTCACGGCGTTTGGCCTGGCCGATTGCATTTACCGCCAGCCTGACCGCATTTTTGATTGCGATCAAGCTGTTGTTACAGGTGTTGGATGGCGGGGTGATTTCCTATCATCTCGGCGGCTGGGCCCCACCTTTGGGGATCGAATACCGGATCGATGCGGCCAATGCGTTTGTGCTGTTGCTGGTGTCGGCCATCGGCACCATCGTGCTGCCCTATGCAGTGCGAAGCATCCAATCTGAAATCCCCGAACGCCATCACACGCTGTTTTATTCGATGTATCTGCTGTGTCTAACCGGGCTTTTGGGCGTGGTCGCCACCGGCGATGCGTTCAACGTGTTTGTGTTCCTCGAGATCAGCTCATTGTCGACCTATGTGCTGGTGGCGATGGGGGCCAAAGCCGACAAACGCGCGTTGACCGCCGCTTATGATTACCTGATCATGGGCACCATTGGCGCCACCTTCTTCGTCATCGGCATCGGCTTTTTATACGCGGGCACCGGCACCCTGAATATGGCCGACATCGCCGCGCATATTTCAAAGCACGGCGCCGACCGCACCATTGAAACGGCATTTGCGTTTATCCTCGTCGGGATCGGCCTGAAGGTGGCGATTTATCCGCTGCACCTGTGGCTGCCCAACGCCTATACCTACGCGCCCTCTGCTGTGACATCGTTTCTGGCCGCCACCGCAACCAAGGTGGCGATCTATGTGTTGCTGCGGTTCATGTTCTCGGTGTTTCAGCCAGAATTTCTGTTTGAAATGCATGCGTTGCGCTGGATCATGATGCCGCTGGCACTGGTAGCGATGTTCGCGGCATCCTTGATTGCGGTGTTCCAGTCTGATCTAAAACGCATGTTGGCCTATTCCAGCATCGCGCAAATCGGCTATATTTTACTGGGGATTTCACTGCTATCCACCACCGGATTAAGCGCTGCCATCGTGCATTTATTCAACCACGGCATCACCAAGGCCGCCCTGTTCATGGGGGTTGGCGCGATCGTTCTGCGCAGCGGCAGCTCGTTTTATGTGCGGATCAACGGCATGGGCAAAGTGATGCCTTGGACCAGTTTTGCGATGGTGATCGCCGGTTTGTCGCTGATCGGAGTGCCGGGCACGGCTGGATTTATCAGCAAATGGGTGTTGGTGCAGGCCGCACTTGAGCTGGGCTGGTGGCCGATTGCGCTGGCGATTGTGGCGTCAAGTTTGCTGTCGATTATCTATGTTTGGCGGATGGTTGAGGTGCTGTATATGACAGCGCCCGCCGATCCGAGGCGCCGCGAAGCACCACTGTCGATGCTGATCCCGATCTGGATCATGGCTGGCTCAACGATCTGGTTTGGGCTGGACACTGAGCTGACGATGAGTGCGGCGCGGGCGGCGGCGGATGGGCTGTTGAATGGCTTTGCGATCGGGGAGACATCCGTTGGACACTAATACCGCAATCCTGCTCACCATGATTATCCCTGCGGCGGCTGCCGTGGGCAATCTGCTGCTGCGCAACCACGCCAATCTGCGCGATGGCATGACGCTGGGCGCGGCGTTCGCGACCTTCGCCACCGTGCTGGTGATCTTGACCAATGTTGGCAATGGCACCACCGAGCCGCTGGTGCTGCTGAACATTTTCCCCGGTCTGGATATCGCCTTTAACGTCGAGCCATTGGGCCTGATGTTCGCGATCATTGCGTCGGGTCTGTGGATCCTGACGCATATCTACGGCGTCGGCTATATGCGCGGCAACAACGAGGACAATCACGCACGGTTCTTTGCCAGTTTTTCGCTGGCGATTGCCGCGGTGATGGGTCTGGCGTTTTCCGCCAATATGTTCACGCTGTTCCTGTTTTACGAAATGTTAACCCTGTCGACCTACCCGCTGGTGGCCCACAAGGGCACCCCCGAAGCGGTCAAAGGCGCGCGCACCTATCTGGGCATTCTGATGGGCACCTCAATCGGCATGCTGCTGGTCGCGGTGGTCTGGACCTACACCATCACCGGCACGCTGGATTTCACCCAAGGCGGCATTTTACGCCGCCATATCGCGGGGCCGATGGTCGCCGTGTTGCTGGCGCTGTATGCGTTTGGTATTGGCAAAGCGGCGTTAATGCCGTTCCACCGCTGGCTGCCCGCCGCGATGGTTGCGCCCACGCCCGTCAGTGCATTGCTGCACGCGGTGGCGGTGGTGAAGGCCGGTGTGTTCACCATGCTAAAGGTCGGGATTTACATCTTTGGCATTGATTTTCTGGCCGAAACTGGTGCCTCTGAATGGCTGATGTGGTTGGCGGCCTACACGATTATCGCCGCCTCGATCATCGCGATGACCAAGGATAATCTGAAGGCACGGCTGGCCTATTCCACCATCAGCCAGCTGTCTTATATCACGCTGGGCATGGCGCTGGCGACCTCGATGGGCGCGCTTGGCGGCGGCATGCATATCGCCATGCACGCGATGGGAAAAATCACGCTGTTCATGTGCGCCGGATCAATTTACGTGGCCACCCACAAGACCCACATCAGCCAGATGAACGGGCTGGGGCGGCTGATGCCGATCACTTATGGCGCGTTTTTGATCGGCGCGTTGTCGATCATCGGGCTGCCACCGCTGGGCGGATCATGGAGCAAATGGCTGCTGATCGTCGGGGCCGCAGATGCGGGCCAACAGGTGATGATCGCGGTGCTGATGCTGAGTTCATTACTGAACGTGGCCTATTTATTATCCATCGTTGGCAAGGGCTTCTTTTGGCCCTCGCAAACCAATGAGCCCGTTAAAATCGCTGAATCGCCTGTGTTGGTCTGGCTGCCGCCTGCCCTCACTGCGTTCGGCTGTCTGGGGCTGTTTTTCTACGCCCCGTACCTTCGGGATTTCCTGTTACCAATTGTAGGAGGCGCACAATGAGCGACTTTATGACCGACACACCAGAGGCCAACGAAAGCGAGCTAAGCTACGGCAAACGCTTGCAAAAACAAGGGCAGCGCGAGCTGTATATCCGCAAGGCGCTGCGAGAGCATTTCGCGTTGGATATCAACGAGGCGATTGCGGTTTGCCATAAACTGCCAACCGCACGGCTGCTGGAATTAAAAGAGCTGCGTGCCAGATTTCCTGACTTGAATGAAAACCGGCTGGCGTGGAAAATTTCCAAGTCGCTGACCCTGACCAAGCAAGACGCGCTGGTCTGGGCGCAAACCCTGATCAAAAAAGAAGGCGGCGCCTAAATGTCAGCCCGCAAAGAAAACACCGATGGCTTCCCTGCCCTTGGGCGGATGCTGTTGTGGGTTGATAGGCCCGGCAGCGCCAACAAGATTTTTTGGGCGCTGGCGGTGATTTGCGGGCTGCTGTTTTTGGTTGATTTCACCTATGAGAAACACGGGTATTTCGATGTTGAGAGCCTGCCCGGATTTTTCGGGGTTTACGGGTTTGTGATGTTCACCGGTTTGATTTTGGCCGCCAAAGGCTTGCGGGTGCTGATCAAACGACGCGAGGGTTTCTACGGCGATAAAGCCGTGGATTGCGAAGACTATCCCGAGGCTGAATTGGATAAGGTCGATTATGATGCTTGATCAGATCCCCACAGCGTTTTTGTTCTTCATCGGGGCTGCCGCGTTGTTTGCGTTACCACAAGGCCGTTTGCGTGGCGCGGTGCTGTTGATCGTGCCGGTGATTGCCGCGTGGCAGGTTTGGAATTTGGAAATCGGCTCGCATTACACCGTGGCGTTCTTTGACTTTGAATTGGATTTGATGCGGGTCGATAAGCTGTCGCGGATCTTTGGTTTGATCTTTTGTATGGCCGCCTTTCTGGGCAATCTATTCGCATGGCATCTGCGCGATACCGTGCAACAAGTCGCCGCTTTGCTCTATGCAGGATCGGCGATTGGGGCGGTGTTTGCGGGCGATCTGATCACCCTGTTTTTCTATTGGGAAGGCACCGCGATCTCGTCGGTGTTTCTGATCTGGGCACGCCGTACCGAAGGCGCATTTCACACCGGCATGCGCTATCTGATCATCCAGATCGCATCGGGCGTGATCCTGATCGCAGGCGTTGCGCTATACTACCGCGACACCGGATCAATTGCCTTTGAGAACATGACCTTAGGCTCCTTGGGCACATGGTTGATCTTCCTGTCGTTCGGCATCAAAGCCGCATTTCCATTGCTGCACAACTGGCTGCAAGACAGCTATCCGGCCGCCACCATCACCGGCACCGTGATCCTGTCAGCCTTCACCACCAAGCTGGCGATTTACGCTTTGGCGCGGGGCTTTGCCGGCACTGAAATCCTGATTTATATCGGCGTGATCATGGCCCTGTTTCCAATCTTTTTCGCCGAGATTGAAAACGATCTGCGCCGCGTGTTGGCCTATAGTTTGAACAACCAGCTCGGCTTTATGATCGTCGGCATTGGCATCGGCACCGAGATGGCAATCAATGGTACCGCCAGCCACGCATTTGCGCACATCCTCTATAAGGCGCTGCTGTTCATGTCGGTAGGTGCGGTGATGTTTCGCACCGGCACATCGAAGGCATCTGAGCTGGGCGGGTTATACCGAACCATGCCCAAAACCGCGATCTTCTGTCTGGTTGGCGCGGCGTCAATTTCAGCCTTCCCGCTGTTCTCGGGCTTTGTGACCAAGTCGATCATTCTGGACGAGGCCGCATCCGGCCAGATGTATTTCGTCTGGCTGGCGCTGGTGTTTGCCTCGGCTGGCGTGCTGTCGCATTCGGGCATCAAAATCCCGTTCTTCATGTTCTTCGCGCATGATAGTGGCATGCGCCCTAAAGAGGCCCCAACCCATATGTTGCTGGCAATGGGCATCACCGCGGCGCTGTGCATTGCCATCGGGGTTTACCCTGAACCGCTGTACGCGTTGCTGCCGTATGAGGTCGTTTTCACCCCCTACACCAGCGGGCACGTCATCGGCCAATTGCAACTGTTGCTGTTCGCGCTGTTTGCCTTTGCGATCCTGATGCGCACCGGCATTCACCCGCCGGAATTGCGCGCGGTTAACCTCGACACCGACTGGAGCTATCGTTGGTTACTGCCCCGTATCATCCGCAAAGTCGCGGGCGTGGTGGCGATGGTTTGGAACGGGCTGTTGGCGTTCTTCGCAACCCGGATCAAACACATCATCGCAGGCCTGTACCATTCGCACGGACCAGAGGGGCGGATGGCCAGCCGTTGGCCAACCGGCGCGATGGTGATCTGGATTGCAGCTCTATTGGGGGCAACCCTGATCGTCAGTTTCTTTGGCTAGATACGTCAAATTATCTTCATTTTCGAAACAATAGCCGGAATCTTGCGGGGAAACCCACGGGATTGTTCACATATTTGCAGCAATCGCGCGGATTTCGGCCGAATTTTAGCAAACATCAATGGAGTTTCAATAATATTTCGGACATAATACAGCCTTAAAGCCGCACTAAAGTGGATATTAACCAAAACCCACTAAGGGTAACGGCAACCAGAGGCAGCGCCGGGGCAACAATGCTCGAATTTATAAACGTAAGTAAGTCTTTTTGGACAGGAACGCAGCGCAAGGTTATCCTTGATCGTGCCTCTTTTCGCGTGGAACTTGGAAACTCTATCGGAATTCTGGCCAAAAATGGCACCGGCAAGACCACGATCATCAACATGATGGCCGGTTTGGAAAAACCAGATGAGGGTCAGATCAATAAAACCTGTCGGGTCTCGTTCCCGCTTGGCTTTATGGGCGGTGTGCTCGGCAAACTGTCAGCGATGGAAAATTCACGCTACATCGCGCGGCTATACGGGCTGGATCCCGATTATATTGAGGCATTTTGCCGGTGGCTCTGCGGTCTTGAAGAATATTTCGACATGCCGGTCGGCACCTACAGCTCCGGCATGCGTTCCAGATTCAGCTTTTCACTGATGCTAGCACTGGATTTTGATCTTTATTTAATTGATGAAGGCATGCCGTCGACAACCGATGCGGAATTCAATAAAAAAGCTGGTGATCTCCTAAAGGAGCGCCTGGAAACAACGACCGTTCTGATCGTTTCACACGACCCTAAAGTGCTGGAACAATTCTGCCGCTCAGCGGCCGTACTGCGAGATGGTAAGCTGCACATGTTCAACACCCTAGAAGAGGCCACGCAACTTTATGACTATAAAGCCTAAAGCCCAAAAATATCGCATCCGCCGCAGCGCGCCTTTGAGTGCGCAGCCGAATGCCGCTGAAAACGCCGCACCCGAGACAGAGGAGGGTGTTATCAACGGTGTTGTGTCGGACGCTCGCGAGGTTGCGACCGAACAGAGTGTTGATGATATCCGCAAAGAGGGTTTGACCGGCCGGCAATTGCGAATGGCACGACGGGTGGCCCAGAAACACGGGCTGGCCCCAACATCGGATTTTGACGCCGTCCGGCTGTTACGTGCCGAAGGGATTGACCCTTTTCAACGCGCAAATGTTCTGGAGCTGACGCCAAGTGCGGCCCAAGGCGGCACCACGGACAAGGTGCAGCTGCCGCAAACGGTTCCCACAGCTAAAAGCAATCTGCCGTCAACCCAGGTCGATACCGTCGGCGCGCGCGCCGAAGCCATTATGGCAATCCAGCGCGACATTGCCAAACGACGGCGCAGCAAAGTGGTGCTGTTGATATCGCGATTGCTGTTCTTTGTTTTATTGCCAACGCTGGTGATCGGCTATTATTATTACGCCATCGCCACCCCGATGTATGCGACCAAATCCCAGTTTGTGATCCAGAAGGCCGACTCTCAGGGCGGCGGCGGCGGTCTTGGTGGTTTGCTTAGCGGCACCGGCCTTTCCACGTCTCAGGATTCAGTTTCAGTACAAAGCTATTTGCAGTCCCGTGAGGCCATGTTGCGACTGGATCATGACCACGATTTTAAGGCACATTTTTCACAAAGCCATATTGATCCGATCCAACGTCTTGATGCGGGTGCCACCAACGAGGCGGCCTACAGACTTTATACTCGGCGCGTAAAAATCAGCTATGATCCAACTGAAGGCGTCATCAAGATGGAAGTTGTTGCCGCCGCCCCCGAAATCAGCGTGATTTACTCCAAGGCCTTGATTTCATATGCAGAAGAGCAAGTTGACCATATGACATCGCGTCTGCGCGGCGACCAAATGCGAGGCGCAGAGGATATTTTTTCCAAAGCCGAATCCGCTATGCTGGCAGCCCAACAAAATGTTCTGAAATTGCAAAAAGAATCCAATGTTTTAAGTGTAGAAATCGAAGTCAGCCTGTTAACAGGTCAAATCGCACAGTTGGAGCTTCTGCAGACCACGGACAAGCTGACGCTTGTTGAACTGAATTCTAACGAGCGACCAAATCTGGCCAAAGTTAAGCCACTTGAGCGGCGCCTCAAGGCACGCGCCGTAGCGATCGCCGATCTTCGGGCCCAACTGACACAAGGCTCAGAAGGTGCTGAATCGGTCGCCGATATTAGCGCCAAGCTGACCATTGCCCAGATCAATCTTGAGACCAGAACCCTGATGATGCAGCAAGCCTTGCAGCAAATGGACACCTCCCAAGTCGCGGCCAATCGCCAGACGCGCTATCTATCCCTCGGCGTGACCCCAATCCCGCCAGACGAGGCGACCTATCCGCGTAAATTCGAGAACACCATTTTGGCGTTCCTGATTTTTGCAGGTGCTTATTTGATGATGTCCCTGACAGCCTCAATCTTGCGCGAACAGGTCTCGGGCTGAAACATTGACACGTTAATAATAAGTGAGAGTATGCCGTGAAGAAGCCAAGCCAACAGGTCCATGAAAACACCTGGGAATTCCTGCGCGACCCAATGATCAACCCCACAGGGTTTCGTGAATATGATGCGCGCTGGAAATACCCTGAGGACATCAATCTGGCCGGAATTACAGCTCTGGGGCTGGGGCTGGGCACCCAAATGCACAAGCGCGGCATTGAGCCCGTGATCGCGGTTGGCAATGATTATCGCGAATACTCTCTGTCGATCAAAAACGCACTGATGCTGGGGCTGATGCAGGCCGGAATCCACGTTAAAGATATTGGACCGGCCCTGTCTCCGATGGCCTATTTTGCCCAATTCCACCTGGATGCCCCCGCCGTGGCGATGGTCACCGCCAGTCACAACCCGAACGGCTGGACCGGTGTGAAAATGGGGTTTGAACGCCCCCTCACCCACGGCCCTGACGAAATGAACGAGCTGCGCGACATCGTGCTGGGCGGGCATGGAAAAGCACGCGCTGGTGGCAAATATGAATTTGTCGATGGGGTGATGGACGCCTACATCGACGATCTGGTTGGCGACTTCAAAATGAGCCGCAAACTGAAGGTGGTTTGCGCCACCGGCAACGGCACGGCCTCGGCCTTTGCGCCGAAATTATTTGAACGGATCGGCGTTGAGGTTGTGCCCCTGCACAACGAGTTGGACTACAATTTCCCGCATTACAATCCGAACCCCGAAGCCATGGAAATGCTGCATGATATGTCCGCCGCCGTCACCGCCTCTGGTGCAGATCTGGCGATTGGATTTGATGGCGACGGCGATCGCTGCGGTGTGGTAGATGACACCGGCACGGAAATTTTCGCCGATAAAGTCGGGGTGATCATGGCGCGCGATTTTGCGCGGCTTTATCCCAATTCGACCTTTGTGGCCGATGTGAAATCAACCGGTCTGTTCGCCTCGGATCCCGTGCTGAAAAAATACGGCGCCAAGGCCGACTACTGGAAAACCGGTCACAGCCATATGAAGCGCCGCGTCAAAGAAATCGGCGCGTTGGCAGGCTTTGAAAAATCTGGTCACTACTTTTTTGCCGAACCGATTGGTCGTGGCTATGATTGCGGCCTACGGGTGGCGGTTGAACTCTGTAAATTGCTGGACCGGAACCCCGATAAAACCATGTCGAATTTGCGCCGCGCATTGCCCGAAACCTTCGCTACGCCAACCATGTCACCCTATTGTCCCGACACTGAAAAATACGATGTTCTGGAACGTCTGGTGGCAAAGCTTGTGCAAATGCACAAGGACGGTGGCAGCATCGCCGGGCGCAAGATCTCCGAAATTGTCACTGTAAACGGCGCGCGCGTGGTTTTGGACAATGGCGCATGGGGTTTGGTGCGGGCCTCCTCCAACACCCCCAATCTGGTGGTGGTCTGCGAAAGTCCTGAAAGCGACGCTGAAATGCGCGCCATTTTCAAAGATATTGATGCTGTGATCCGAACCGAGCCCAGTGTTGGCGAATACGATCAAACCATCTAGAAGACCGCATTCCGTCGCATAGCCCCGCCAACCAGTCGGGCTATGCACCGTTTGGTCGTCTGGAATACCGGACTGGAAATGTCAGGTCCGCACCGGTAGAATGCCTCGAACTCCTAATGGACATTTCCCCCATGCGCTTTTTACATTGCCTCATCATGCTGCTGATCCGTAAGCGTCCGGCCTTGGCCCCCTAACGGCGTTGTTTTAGGTTTGCTAATGTCCACTTAAGTTAATGGACATTAGGGGATTTTGATGGCTCGACGCAAACGCCGCACCTGGAGCGACGAAGAGAAGATATCTATTTGTTTGCAGACGAAGGCACCGGGAGTTTCTGTTTCTCAGGTTGCACGCCGCTATGCGATGAGCGGCAACCAGATTTTCAATTGGCTGAAGGATACGCGGTTTTCACCGCCTGTGGCTGAGGTAGCCGGTGAAGATGCGGTGTTTTTACCCATCACGGTATCAAACGATGCAGCACCTGAGCCAGCGGCGGAATACAGCCCGGTTTCTCCTGTGCCCTCGCGATTAGAGATTGCTTTGAATGGCGGCATCGCCTGTCCGTTGAGGGATCTTTTGATGGGAGCGAGATAGCGCGATTGTTGAAAGGCCTCATCTCATGATCCCGGTGCCTTCCAACACCAAGGTTTGGCTCGCGGCAGGTGTGACCGATATGCGGCGGGGATTTAACACCTTGGCGGCGCAAGCCGAACGGACCTTGGCGCAAGATCCGTTCAGCGGCCATCTGTTTGTATTTCGCGGTCGGCGCGGCGATCTGCTGAAGATCATCTGGTGGGACAGTCAGGGGGCCTGCCTGTTTTCCAAACGGCTTG
>JPUR01000199.1 GCA_001321835.1 Marinosulfonomonas sp. PRT-SC04 | reverse complement strand
GTTGCAAGACCATCAAATCCACGTCTGGAAGTTTCGAGCTGGCAACGCCCCGTGATCGGGCCGGATCGTTTGAGCCGCAACTGGTGAAGAAACATCAGACCCATATGAGCGACGAGATTGAGTGCAAGATTATTTCAATGTTCGGGCTTGGGATGAGTTATCTGGACATCTCTGGGCACCTCTCGGAAATCTACGGGCTGGATATTTCAAACGCCACGATCAGCGCCGTCAC
>JPUR01000198.1 GCA_001321835.1 Marinosulfonomonas sp. PRT-SC04 | reverse complement strand
CAAACTGATTTGATTAGAGATGCATGGAAAGACAGTGGCAAGATTTATGGGTATCGTAAACTGCACGATGACCTTTGTGATCTCGGAGAGACAAGTTGCCCGAACCGTGTGGCACGTTTGGCAAGCCTAGCAGGTATCAGAGCTCAGATCGGCTATAAACGCCGCCCTGGAACGTATGGCGGCAAACCTTCAGTGGTCGTAGATAACACACTGGATCGCCAATTTGATGTTGATGCGCCAGACCGATTTTGGGGAGCGTTAGAGATTCCGTGTCATTTCTGTAAACTGAGTAAAAGGAATGACAC
>JPUR01000197.1 GCA_001321835.1 Marinosulfonomonas sp. PRT-SC04 | reverse complement strand
GGCCCGTGGGGTGCTGAAGAAAGCGTTGCTTGAGCACCTGAGGGCAAAGCGTACGATCCGAAGATCCCGGCACGCCAGCCTAAAACGGAAGGGGCTTGGTCAAATCAAAAACTTAGTATCGATTACTGAAAGACCTGCATCCGTTGAGGATCGGGCCATTCCTGGGCACTGGGAAGGCGATTTAATTGGCGGCTCAAAAAACAGCTATATCGCGACGCTCGTAGAGCGGCATTCTCGGTATGTCATGCTGGTAAAAGTTGCCAACAAAGACACGGAAAGCGTGATCTCTTGATTGATTAAATCGTCGCAAAGGTTGCCTCGGGAACTCTATAAATCTCTAACT
>JPUR01000196.1 GCA_001321835.1 Marinosulfonomonas sp. PRT-SC04 | reverse complement strand
GGCCCGTGGGGGGCTGAAGAAAGCGTTGCTTGAGCACCTGAGGGCAAAGCGTACGATCCGAAGATCCCGGCACGCCAGCCTAAAACGGAAGGGGCTTGGTCAAATCAAAAACTTAGTATCGATTACTGAAAGACCTGCATCCGTTGAGGATCGGGCCATTCCTGGGCACTGGGAAGGCGATTTAATTGGCGGCTCAAAAAACAGCTATATCGCGACGCTCGTAGAGCGGCATTCTCGGTATGTCATGCTGGTAAAAGTTGCCAACAAAGACACGGAAAGCGTGATCTCTTGATTGATTAAATCGTCGCAAAGGTTGCCTCGGGAACTCTATAAATCTCTAACT
>JPUR01000195.1 GCA_001321835.1 Marinosulfonomonas sp. PRT-SC04 | reverse complement strand
CGACGTGCTCGACATCTAGGCTAACCCTGTGACACGGAATTCTGAACACCCTCTAGATGGTGGCCAACAATGATTCACCACTTGAAATGGTACATTCACCTGAGCTTTCTTCACACTGCAGAACTACGATTACCCCATTCTCTACGAGCATCGCATAACGTTGAGATCGGTCATATAGGCCATAATCAGGTAACGAAAAAGTCATACCCATAGCTTTAGTGAAACTAGCGTCGCCATCAGACAATACTTCAATACCAGCTAGATTAGCTCCAGTCTCTGACCTGCCCCCCGAAACTTCCCTCACTTTGATGTAGAGCTTGCTCAACCTTTTGAAGGAGCAAACAGATGCGAAAGAGCC
>JPUR01000194.1 GCA_001321835.1 Marinosulfonomonas sp. PRT-SC04 | reverse complement strand
CCCCGCCCGCGTGTTTCGTGAGGACTTCGCAGACCCACCTGCCCCCGTTCAGCGTCTAAAGCACGGTTTCCCGCCCTCGCCTGCAAATTTATGGCTGACGGCATCATCACACCACCACCGCTTCTGCTGCATTAATAATATCCGTGAGCGCTTGCCGCGCCGCCCGCATTGTTGCGATCACCTCGGCCCGCTCATCAGGCGTCAGCTGGTCAGGATTGTCAGACAAATGCGAATAGGCGCGGATCAGAACGGCATGCGCCTGCCCGCTGGCCATCGTGCTTTGCGCCGCCAATGCCTTCAAACAACCGGCCTGCACACCCTCGCGCCCCGTCCGCTCAAACATCCGGTTGGTTAGCGGGAACGCCCCGACAAAATCCTCAAGCGCCACAGCGGCGTCAATCGTCACCCCGATCTGACCGGAACACATCTTTGAAACAGTGCCCTTCCAGCCGGTGCCGTAGCGCGCCTCAAGGATCGAGGCGACCACATCGGCCCCACCAGCTTGGCGCACCAAGCCGTCGAAAACACCACGCACAACCGGATCAACCACAAGAAACCTCGTTTCCTGTGCGAGCTGCTAGGCGCGGGCTACAGTGTGAGCATGGATATTTTGAAACATATGTATTGCTCATGCCGCGCCCTCTTTGGGGGTCGTAAAATTAAACGCAGAATCAGGACAATTAATTTCATCTATTCGGCAAAGGTCACGGACCACCGGATACCAACCAGCGGGCAGTTTGCCACCAGTGGCGGCGTTTGTTACAGCAGCCTTGGAAACACCCAAAGCCTTTCTGAGCTCTGTGCGGCCAAGGGCATCGCATATTTTTTGTGCATCTGTCATAGCACGCTATTAGTACATAAACTGTGTACCATCAAGGTACATTTTATTAGCACGTTCACTTTTTATGTACCAAATGCGAAAATAACCAATGACATTCGATGAAAAACAACGCCTCACCCGACAAGGGGATATTGGTAAAGAAGCATCAGGGGTTCGCATCCGCGCCGCTCGATTGGCTATTGGAAAAAGCCAAGCGGAGTTAGGCAAGGCGGCAGATGTAAAAAAGGCCGCAATCAGTAATGTAGAACAGGGTCTGTCACTGCCAAATAGGGAGCTTATGCGCTATCTTTACAGAGAGCACAGGATAGATTTCAATTTTCTAATGCATGGTGACTTTAATCATCTCCATCAGGACGTTCAGGATTCATTATTTTTTCAACTCGAACGGTTAGAGAATGGACCGGATCAAATATCAAATTGAGATCGACACCTCTCCTCCTAAGAAAACCAGCTATAAAATATATAAAACTATTGGCCATTCGACACCCCTCCCCCAAAAATCAAGACGCTTCCAGCGCGAGAACATTTAAAGAACATTAACCACTTTAGATAGCCACCAAATACCCCACAATCAACACCAGCGGGTGCTAAATGCGGATTGGCTTCCCACATATTGAATCAACCTTAGGGGTATATACGGAATGACCTGCCCCCCGAAACTTCCCTCACTTTGATGTAGAGCTTGCTCAACCTTTTGAAGGAGCAAACAGATGCGAAAGAGCC
>JPUR01000193.1 GCA_001321835.1 Marinosulfonomonas sp. PRT-SC04 | reverse complement strand
ATCCATGATACGCCACCTGAAAATTATGCCATCACCAAGATTCGCGGTTAACTCGGTGATTGATCAGGTCGGGTTGCTGACGCAGGATCATGCCACTGTGCGCAATATTCGCCAAGTGTATCGCCATTATAAATACGCCGTAGGCAGTGCGGTGGCGGCGGATTTTTCCAAGGCTTATTGTCATGGGGATGTCGAGATCGAGATGGTCGGGGTTTGGGATACAGTTAAGGCGCTTGGTTTGCGCTGGCCGGTGGTCTGGCGTTGGAGCCAACCGGCGCATGATTTCCACAATCATCATCTGGGCAACAGCATTCGGCATGGCTATCACGCTTTGGCGCTGGATGAAACGCGGATGGCGTTTGAGCCGGTGATGTGGGACAGCCCGTCCCAATGGCAGGGCGAAATGGAGCAGGTTTGGTTTCGCGGCTGTCACAGTGATATTGGTGGTAATTTAGGCGATTATACGGTGGCGCGGCCGCTGTCGAACATCCCGCTGGTCTGGATGTTGGAGAAGCTGGCAGGCTGTGGTGTGCGGCTGCCTGATAATTATGCGACGCGGTTTATCACTGATCCGCAGGCGCCTGCGGTTGGCTCGTATCGGGGCTGGTCGAAAATGTTTTTCTGGCGGCGGCGGCGGGTGATTGGTGCCGATGCCAGTGAACATCTGCACCCGTCGGCACAGGGGCATAAAAACGCCAATCGTGTTGGTGGCCGTGCGATCTGAGCTGTCTGAGGGGCGCGTCGAGGTGCCGTTAGGGCCGCATGATCAGGCAGGTGGTTGAGCCGGTGGCGTAAAGTTTACCATCCTCAACTCCGCGCACTTCGCCATTCGCCACACCGGTTGAGCGGCCAAAATGTTGGACCGTTCCGGTGGCGTCCACCAACATGCCAAGCGGAATGGCGCGGGTGATGTTGACCTTGAATTCAAGCGTTGTGTAGATCGATCCTTGCGGCAACATCGACATCACCGCGCAGGCCATGCAGCTGTCCAAAATTGTGGCGTACCAGCCGCCGTGCAAGCCGCCCATTGGGTTGGCGTGGGCAAATTACGGCGTGCCGCGAAACACTGTGCAGCCCTTTTCCACCGAGTATAGAGCGAAGTTGAGAGTGTCGGCGATCGGCGGGGCCGCGAATTCACCGGATTGCATTTTCTGCACGTACTCAAGGCCTGACATCGACAGGGTTTTGGCTATGCTGACGAGGTCTGAGGGGGATTTTGCGGTGCTCATGTTGCTCTTCTTTGTTCGCTGCGGATTGGGCACTTTTAGGCCTTTGGCGCGACAATTAGAAGAGCGATGCCGCCCTTATGCGACGTTTTCCAGTGTGACGTTGGGGGTCACACCCAAGGCGTGACACACATCGCGGGTCAATTCAGGGCGATTCAGGGTGTAAAAGTGCAAATCTTCCACGCCGCCATCAATCAGATCAGTGCAGAGTTCGGTGCAAACCGCGGTCGATAACAGCGCGGTGCGATCATCGCGGATCGCGGTGGTGAAGGCGTCGTCCAGCCACGCGGGCAGGGTGGTGCCGCAGCTGGCGCTGAATTTTTTCAGGCCAGTCCAGCTGGTGATTGGCATGATGCCCGGAATGATTGGCGCGTCGATGCCCGCCTTTTGGCACGCGTCACGAAAGCGAAAGAAGGTGTCGGCCTCAAAGAAAAACTGGGTGATGGCGCTGCTGGCCCCCGCGTCGATTTTGCGCTTCAGCCAATCGACATCGGCAGCCGTGTTGGCCGAATCTGGGTGCGGTTCGGGATAGGCCCCGACGCGGATGTTGAACTTGCCGGTGTTTGCCAAAGTTTCGATCAACTCGATCGAGGTGGCAAACCCGTCGCCTTGGGCGTCGAAGCTGTCGCGGCCCTTGGGCGCATCGCCGCGCAGGGCGACGATATCGGTGACGCCTGCCTCGGCATAGCCATTGGCGATGGTCAGGATTTCATCGCGGCTGGAGTTCACGCAGGTCAGATGCGCCGCCACTTTCAGCCCGTATTGTTTGTGCAGCAAAGTCACCGCGTCATGGGTCAATTCGCGGGTGGTGCCGCCGGCGCCATAGGTTACGGAAACGAAATTCGGATCCAGCGGGGCCAGCACTTGCACGGTGTCCCACAGCCGGAATGAGGCCTCCAGCGATTGTGGCGGGAAGAATTCAAAACTGATGCGCGGCGTGACCATGAGGTGTTCCTTTATGCTGGTGCCCCTTGTCGCACAGCTCGAAACGTGAAACAAATTCATAATTCTCAAGATTAATATGAGGTTTGCTTCAAATGCATCTGGAATTACGGCATCTGCGCACGATCAAAGCCATACATGAATGCGGCGGTTTGGCGCGAGCGGCCGAGGTGATGAACATCACTCAATCCGCCCTGAGCCACCAAATCAAAGGGCTGGAAGAGCAAGCGCAAATCAGCCTTTTTATACGTCGTTCCAAACCCTTACGCCTGTCAGCGGCAGGGATGCGGTTGTTGGCGCTGGCTGAAAAAGTGTTGCCAGAAGTTCAGGCGCTTCAGGATGATTTCGCCGGTTTGAACTCCGGACGGGCAGGGCGTTTGCACATCGCGATTGAATGTCACGCCTGTTTTGAGTGGTTGTTTCCGGTGCTGGAGGAGTTCCGTAAGGCGTGGCCGGATGTCGATGTTGATATTCGGGCCGGTCTGTCGTTTGACGCGCTGACGGCGTTGCAAAAGGAGCAGGTCGATTTGGTGGTCTCATCGGACCCTGAGGATTTGGACGGGATCGAGTTTGTGCCGCTGTTTGATTACGAGCCGGTGTTTGTGGCCGCTGCCAAGAACCCGCTGGCGCAGAAAGCCTATATTGAAGCAGCGGATTTCAGGGATCAAACCTTGATCACCTATCCGGTGGATCGCAGCAAGCTGGACGCGTTCACCGAATTGTTGGGGCCTGCAAAGATTGAACCAGCAGCGATCCGGCAAGTGGAATTAACCGCGGTGATTTTATTGCTGGTGGCGTCCAATCGGGGCGTGGCGGTGTTGCCGGATTGGGTGGTGCGCGAGGTGCGGTATAATTCCGATTATGTCACCTTGCCGCTGACCAAGAATGGCCTGACGCGGCGCTTGTTTGCCGCGGTGCGCGAAGATGAGGCAACCAAACCCTATATGGCACATTTGTTACGATTAGCGCGCAGCATCCCTGTGAAACTGCAACGTGGTGATCCGCGAAAATCCTAGGTGTTTTAGGGATCAGGGCGTTTGCGGCCCTTGTGCGCCTGTCGCGGGGGTGTATATACGGCTTTCTTGATCCCAAAGGAGTCTGCCCGATGCCAATGAGCGCCAATGTGAACCTGATGATGAAAGCTGCACGTGCGGCGGGCCGGTCATTGTCGAAAGATTTCCGTGAAGTCGAGAACCTGCAAGTGTCGATCAAAGGCGCTGGCGATTTCGTTACAAAGGCCGATATCGAGGCCGAAGAGATCATCCGCGAGGAGCTGATGGGCGGCCGGCCAATGTATGGCTGGGTTGGCGAAGAATCCAAGGTTGTGGAGGGTGTAGACCCGACCCGCCGCTGGATTGTTGACCCGCTGGATGGCACCACGAATTTTCTGCACGGGCTGCCGCATTGGGCAGTTTCGATTGCGCTTGAGCATAAAGGCGAAGTGGTTGCCGGTGTGGTCTATGATCCGACCAGAGACGAGATGTTCTTCGCTGAAAAGGGCCAAGGCGCTTGGTTGAACGAAAGCCGGTTGCGGGTTTCTGGCCGTCAGCGGATGAGTGAATCGATTTTTTCCACCGGTCTGCCATTCGCCGGTCGGGGGGATTTGCCTGAAACATTGCAAGATTTGGCGCGGATTTTGCCCACTTGCGCCGGTGTGCGCCGCTTTGGTGCGGCCTCGCTGGATTTGGCTTATGTGGCCGCAGGGCGCTATGACGGATTTTGGGAACGCCGCCTGAAAGCATGGGACATGGCCGCTGGTTTGGTGATTGTACGCGAAGCCGGTGGCTTGGTTGAGCCGATCAAAAAAGGCGGCGACATGCTGGCCGATGGCGAAGTGATTTGTTCAAACGAGCCGATCTTTGATCGGTTCAGCAAGATTATCCGTCAAAGCTAATCTCTGCATCATCGATGGGCTAATCAGTCGGCCATCCTCTAGCCCTGCATCAAATAGATCAGGGCTGGAAACGTGATGATCGAGGCGACCAATTGCCAGCTCATGGTATAGGCATATAATTCGGCGTCGCCGCCCATTTGTCGGGCGACGATATAGCCGTTTGTGGCGGCCGGTGTCGCCACGACCAACATGCCACAGAGCGTTTCAATCTGGTTCAGATCAAAATAGGTGGCAATGCCCAAAAACACCAAAGGGGCCGCGATGTTTTTGATCCCAACACCCCAGATCACCTGCCAGTTTGGCCGCAGCAAACGCCGCCAGTCAAACCCGGCGCCGATGCACAAAAGCCCAACCGCCAAGGCGCTGCGACTGATCATATGCAACGTGTCCGATGCGGTTTTGGGCATCTGAAAACCGGTTAGATTGCCGATCAGATTTAAACTCAGACCAATGGCACAGGCGATGATCAGCGGGTTTTTTGCAATGGTGCGCGTCACGCTTTTCAGGGTGAAAGCGTGGGAATGCAGCCCCGAAATAACAATGATATTGCCGATGTTGATCAACGGGATCAAAAACGCCATCGCGATGGCAATGGTGGTCAACCCGTCAGCGCCAAACAGTTGCGCGCCAATCGGCAGGGTGATCAACGCATTCCAACGGGTGCTGGTCTGCACCATGGTCGACAGCTGCGGCCCCGTTAGGCTGGATTTCGGCAGGATTGGTCGCAAACCAAGCGTCAGCAGGCCGACAATGGCGACCGCCAAAATCACCGCCAACACATATGGCCCCGAGGTTTGGATCGACAGATCCGAGGCGTAAATTGCGTTGATAATCAAGGCAGGGATCAGAATGGTGAAGCTGAGCCGCTCAATCCCTGCCAATCCGGCTCTGATAACAGTCGGAATTTGGCGGCAAGAAACCCGACCAGCACCAGTAGAATAAGTGGCAGGATCACAAAGAAAATCGCGCTCATGGGCTTATCGGTCTGACGGGTGATTGACGCCGTCGCTCTATGATACATTTCCCAAATCGCGCGGGTTGATACCCTCAAGAGCAGCTACGTTGACGCCATATTCATTCGGGTTCGAGCGGCGTTGATGGTGGGTGTAGATGCCGCAAACCGAGCAGAAGTAATGCTTCGCGGTGCCGGTGCCCCATGTATACAGCGTCAGCTTATCAGCGCCTTTGACAATTTTAATGCCGTCCAGCGGCGCGCTAACAGCAATCGCACCACGGCGGCGGCAAAAGGAACAGTCGCAGCGCCGCGCGGTGTTCAGCCCATCGCTTAAGGTGACGGACAGCTCGACCGCGCCACAGTGACAGGTTAGTTTGTGGCAAGTTAATTTCAGGGGGTCCATCAGCGCCTCTTTATTCTGGGAATACGGGATGTCGAGAGTTCGTATTTGGCATCGGGATGCGGTGGCAGACCGTGGTTTTTGCTCCAGAACGTCACCCCACCAAGCCGCTTCCAGACCGGAATGGCCAGCAGGATTCCGGCAATAAATCCACCGGCATGCTCCCAATAGGCAATGCCACCGGTGCTTGAATCAACCATCACGCCGCTGAACAACTGAATGGCAAACCACAGGCCCAACATCACCCAGGCGGGGATTGGAAAGATCCGGAAAAATACAATAATGATAATCAGGATATCGATTTTGGCCTTGGGGAACAGCAGCAAATAGCCGCCCATCACGCCGGCAATTGCCCCCGATGCGCCAACCACCGGAACCATCGAGGTCGGATCGATCATCACCTGAACAGTGCCTGCGATCAGGCCAACGGCGAAATAGAACATCAGATAGGTTACATGCCCCAGCTGCTCTTCTATATTGTCGCCAAAAATCCATAAAAACAGCATGTTACCGGCAAGGTGCATAAATCCGCCGTGCAGAAACATCGAGCTGACCATGCTGTAATAATGCTCGCCACCGGTCACCAGCGCGGGCACCATCGCCCAGTCACAGAAAAACCGGTTGATCACTTGCGGGTTTTCCAGATCAAACCAATAGGTCAGGAACACCAAAACATTCACCGCCATCAGCGCGTAGGTGACGTAAGGCGTTTGCAATGACGGGTTGTGATCACGAATAGGAAACATATTCGAGAAGCTCGCCGATTGGCCAATCAGGGTCAAGTGGTCAGGCTGAAATTACCGCTCGAATGCGGCTATCCAGCTTCGGCCAGCAGGGTTGCATTGCCCCCCGAAGCGGTGGTGTCAACGCAGGTGTGACGCTCCAGTTGGGTGTCTGCAGAGGTCGGCCGCCGAGTGATCAGCGCTAAAATTGCCCCCTTTCGCTGGGCCAAGGCTTGCATATAGGCGCGGCCCGCGTTGCCCCAATAGATCGCGCTGGAAAAACCGGTTAGGGTGGTCAGCGCTTCGGGGGGCAGTCCGGTCGCCAGCACTGCGATGCCGCCCAAATCACGCACGGCGGCGGCCTGCTGTTCGGCGGCTCCTAGGGTTGGCCCAAGGCACAGGATTGGCAAGCGAACATGGTAGCTCAGGCGGTTGGATTCTCCGGTCGGGCCGGGCAGCTCAACGGTGGAAACCTCGGTTGAAACCGCCGCATTGGTTAGCGTATTTTGCAGGTCTTTTAGTGGGGTTCGACTGTCATCTGGGGTGGCGTCTTGGCTGATGCCGGGTGTTTCGTGGGTCAAGAAACGGGTCAGGTATTCTGTGCCCCCGGCCTTCGGTCCTGTGCCTGATAAGCCTTCTCCGCCAAAGGGTTGCGAGCCAACCACCGCACCGATTTGGTTACGATTGACGTAGATATTGCCAGCTTTCAGCCGCTCGACCACATATTGTACGCGGTCATCAATGCGGGTGTGCAAGCCAAACGTCAGCCCGTATCCGGTGGCGTTGATATCGTGGATCACACGGCCCAGATCGCCGGACTTAAAGGTTGCAATATGCAGCACAGGCCCAAAAATTTCGCGCTGCATATCAATGATGCCCGACACTTGTATCAAGGCGGGTGCAATGAAGTGACCGACCGCAGGGCGCGGCAATTGTTTGATCAAACGGCCCTCGGTTTTTGCAGCGCTGATGTAGTCTGCGATCTGCTCATGGGCGGCCTGATCAATCACCGGCCCGACATCGCAAGACAGCTGCCACGGGTTGGTGAGCGATAATTCGTCCATCGCGCCTTGCAGCATTTCGGTGAAATCTTCGGCTATGTCTTCTTGCACGTAAAGGCAACGCAGGGCCGAGCAGCGTTGGCCTGCCGATTGAAAGGCGCTTTGCACCACGTCGCGCACCGCTTGTTCAAACAGCGCGGTGCTGTCGACGATCATTGCGTTCAGCCCGCCAGTTTCCGCAATCAACGGCGCGCCGGGGGCTAGGTTTTCGGCCATCGCGCTGCGGATTAGCAGGGCGGTGGCGGTGGAGCCGGTGAAGCAAACGCCGCCAATCCGTGCGTCCGAAGTGAGGGCTGCGCCGATGCTGCCGTCGCCTGGCAACAGTTGCAACGCGCTGGCCGGAACACCGGCTTTGTGCAGCAGACTGGTGGCGAAATACGCGATCAGCGGGGTTTGTTCGGAGGGTTTGGCTAAGGTGGCGTTGCCGGTGGCAAGACTGGCGGCAATCTGGCCGCTGAAAATCGCCAGCGGGAAATTCCACGGCGAAATGCAGGTGAACAGCCCGACAGGTGGTTCGGTGTGACGCAGGGCTTGGGCGGCGTAATAGCGCAAGAAATCAACGGCTTCGCGCAATTCACCAACCGCGTCTGGCAGGGTTTTACCGGCCTCTCGGGTCAGGATTGCAAAGATTTGGCCGAAGTTTTCCTCATATAGATCAGCCACCTTATTGAGGATTTTGGCGCGCTCAGCGGCAGGGGCATCCCATGGTTTGGCGGCGGTCAGCGCGGTGTTTACATCTGCTGTGCTCGCCCATGTGACATGGCCAACGGTATCGGCTGGATCGGCTGGATTTAGCAGTGGCACAGCCGATGATTTGCTCGGTTTTCCGGCGATCAATGGTGCCGCGGTGAAGCTTGTGGTTTGGTGCGGTTCGCGGGCGGCATCAATGGCGGCAAGGGTCGGCACATCGGCCAGATCCCAGCCTTTGGAGTTGCGGCGCTCGGGCAAGAACAGATCGGGGGCGCGGGTGATGCTGGTGGCGGGCATCGGGGCTTCAAATGGATCAGCCGCGACCACTTCGGGGGGCACTTCGGCATCAACAATCTGGTTCACGAATGAGGAATTGGCGCCGTTTTCCAGCAGTCGGCGCACGAGGTATGCCAGCAGATCACGGTGCGCGCCAACCGGTGCGTAGATCCGGCAGCGGCTATTTTCGGCAGTTAGAACGATGTCATGCAGGCGTTCGCCCATGCCGTGCAGGCGCTGGAATTCATAGTCATCTGCGGCATTGTTTCCGGCCTGCGCCATTTCCAAAATCGCTGCTACGGTGTGGGCATTATGGGTGGCAAATTGCGGGTAAATCCGGTCGGTCATTCCCAACAGACGTTGGGCATTGCTGATGTAGGAAATGTCGGTGGCCGCTTTGTGGGTGAAGACCGGAAAGCCCTCAATGCCGTTGACTTGGGCGTGTTTGATTTCAGTGTCCCAATAGGCGCCCTTGACCAGCCGCACCATGATGCGTCGGTCCAGTTTTTGCGACAGCGCATAGAGCCAGTCGATCACGGGTGTCGTGCGTTGACCAAAGGCTTGCACCACAACGCCGAAGCCGTCCCATCCGGCCAGTGAGGGGTCAGATAAAACCGCCTCGATCACATCGAGGGACAGCGACAAACGATCGGCTTCCTCGGCGTCAATATTGAAGCCCATGCCGGCAGATTTTGCGAGGCCTGCGAGGGCGCGGACCCGTGGCACCAATTCGGCCATCACGCGGTCTTTTTGGGCGACCTCGTAGCGCGGGTGCAGCGCTGATAGTTTAACCGAAATGCCGGGGTTTTTCTGGATGTCTTTATGGGTGCAGGCCGCCGCAATTGAGGTGATCGCTTTCGAGTAGGCGAGGTGATAGCGCTTGGCATCCGCCTCGGTGCGGGCCGCTTCGCCGAGCATGTCGTAGGAGTAGGTATAGCCCTGCTTCTGCATTCCGGTGGCGCGTTTCATTGCCTTTGTAATGTTCTCGCCCAGCACAAACTGGCGGCCCATTTCACGCATGGCGCGGCTGACCGCGTGGCGGATCAGCGGCTCGCCCAATCGTTTGACGGCCCCGTGCAATTGGCTGGCGATGCCGGGGTTGGTGTCGTCCAGAACTTTGCCGGTCAGCATCAAGGCCCAAGTTGAGGCGTTGACCAGGGAGGAGGAAGATTTGCCCAGATGTTTGCCCCAATTCGAGGGCGCGATTTTATCTTCGATCAGCGCATCAATGGTGCTGGCATCGGGGACCCGCAGCAGGGCCTCGGCGAGGCACATCAACGCGATGCCTTCATCGGTGGAGAGGCCGTATTCGGCGAGGAACACTTCCATCAAGCCGGGTTTGGCCGAGGCGCGGATGTCGACCACCAGCTGGGTGGCGCGGGCGCTGATTTGGGCGCACATTTCGGGGGATAATGCTGCGGATTTGATCAGGGCTTCGAGGGTTTTGGCCTCACCGGCATTTTGGGCGGCGTCAATAGTGTTGCGGTGTTGGGTCAACATGAGGGGGCGCTTTCGATATAAGGTGATTGGGGCTTTTATACCGCGCATCGTCAGGCTAATCTTACTGAAATGACATAAATTTCAGTAAGAAGGACTTTAGATGGTTGATTTTGAAGTTCAAATGAACATTTCTGAGCTGGACAGCTTTGATCAGGCGATTTTACAGGTGATGGCGGCGGAGGGGCGCATCAGCGTCACCGAGTTGGCGCAGCGCATTGGTTTGTCAAAATCGCCAACTCAAGCGCGGCTAAAGCGGTTGGAAAATGAACGCTATATCACCGGATACCGCGCCCTGTTGGACCCGATCCGGCTGGGGTTGAAGCATGTGGCATTTGTCGAGGTGCGGCTGTCGAACACCCGCGAAAAATCTCTGGCGGCGTTCAATGCGGCGGTGCGTAAAATACCCGAGATCGAGGAATGCCACATGCTGGCTGCGAATTTTGACTACCTGTTGAAGGTGCGGGTTACGGATATGACCGCGTATCGTGCGGTGTTGGGCGAGAAGATTTCCAGCCTGCCGCATGTGGCCAGCACCTCGACTTATGTAGCGATGCAGGCGGTAAAAGAGGGATCTTTGTGAGGTGATTGTTGCTGACCCATAAAATGGGGACGCAGGTGCGGGCGTTTTATGGAGGGGGGAATCTGTTGCTACGACAGATGGTTCTGGATCTTGCCTTCCGCGTATCGGCCAAGGGGCTTTACGCGTAATATAACCGAGAGGGCGATCGTTGCCGAATCACATTGTCTTCGGTCAATGTTTTGTCTTTGGGCAATGTAATGTGCTGCTATAACCCAAAAGCCGTTATCCTCTGTGATTGTGCCCCGATTTTGATTGCGAAGGCAAAATAGGATTCGCCCAGCCCGTCAAACCGGCGCCCCAGCACATGTTTTTGTCGGTGAATAATGTGGGATATTTTGGGGAACCCTGTTTTTATTGGGCCTAGAATTCACCTTTTGACGTATCCCCTGTTGCCCCACCAAATTACCTCTGCTACACCCTGCACGAAATTCGGTGCATACATTCGTATGTGCCTTGGCTGTCCCTCGTGTGAATTTCCACCACATGACAACAGGGACATAATGACAGCGGAAGGGTGGACGTGTCTGAATCAGCTTCAATCGCCGCGCGCTATGCGACGGCCATTTTTGACTTGGCCAAAGACGGTAAAAAACTGAAAGTACTTGAGGGCGATGTAAATGCTCTTGATGCTGTCATTGCCGATAGCGCCGACTTTAATGCATTAATCAATTCCCCGATTTACACCCGCGATGAGCAGGGTGCGGCCATCACGGCGATCGCGGAAAAAATGAAACTCTCGCCGATCGTGCAAAACACGCTGGGCCTGATGGCTGCCAAACGGCGCCTTTTCGTGTTGCCCCAATTGGTGGCAGTGCTTCGTGATCTGATCGCGGAAGAAAAAGGCGAAGTGACCGCCGAAGTAACGTCAGCAAAAGCGCTGACCAAAGCACAGAGTGACCGTCTTGCCAAAACGCTGAAAGCCAGCACCGGTAAAACTGTCATTATCAACTCCTCCGTCGATGCATCGATCATCGGCGGGTTAATCGTTAAAGTGGGCTCGAAGATGATTGATACGTCGATCAAATCCAAGCTCGATAACCTCCAGAACGCAATGAAAGAGGTCGGATAATGGGCATTGATGCAGCCGAAATTTCTGCGATCCTTAAGGACCAGATTAAGAACTTTGGGAAAGAGGCCGAAATGGCCGAAGTTGGCCGTGTGCTGTCCGTCGGTGACGGAATTGCACGGGTCTACGGGCTGGATAATATCCAAGCCGGTGAAATGGTTGAATTCCCCGGTGGTATCCGCGGAATGGCGCTGAACCTTGAGACTGACAATGTTGGTATTGTTATTTTCGGGAACGACCGTGACATCAAAGAAGGTGACACTGTTAAGCGGACCAAATCAATTGTGGATGTTCCTGTTGGGGACGAATTGTTGGGGCGCGTTGTTGACGGCCTTGGCAACCCGATTGATGGCAAGGGCCCGATCAAAACCACAAAACGTGCGATTGCCGATGCGAAAGCACCGGGTATTATCCCGCGTAAATCAGTTCACGAACCAATGCCAACTGGCCTGAAATCTGTGGATGCGATGATCCCGATTGGCCGTGGCCAGCGCGAGCTGATCATTGGTGACCGTCAAACCGGTAAAACCGCTGTGGCTCTGGATGCGATCCTGAACCAAAAATCCTATAATGATGCTGCCAAGAACGAATACGACAAGATGTATTGCATCTATGTGGCGATTGGGCAGAAACGCTCGACCGTGGCGCAGCTGGTTAAGAAACTGGAAGAAACCGGCGCGATGGAATATACCATTGTGGTGGCCGCAACCGCTTCTGACCCTGCTCCAATGCAGTTCTTGTCCCCCTATG
The DNA here is from genome assembly GCA_001321835.1 of Marinosulfonomonas sp. PRT-SC04. The sequence continues at coordinate 6,150 of JPUR01000193.1, read as the reverse complement.
CCGCCACCGCGATGGCCGAGCATTTCCGTGACAATGGCCGCCACGCGCTGATCATCTATGATGATCTGTCCAAACAAGCCGTGTCATACCGTCAAATGTCGCTGTTGCTGCGTCGCCCACCAGGCCGCGAAGCTTATCCTGGCGATGTGTTTTATCTTCACTCAAGACTGCTGGAGCGTTCCTCAAAGTTGAACGAAGATTTTGGTTCCGGTTCCTTGACGGCTCTGCCGATCATTGAAACCCAAGGCGGCGACGTTTCGGCGTTTATTCCGACCAACGTGATTTCGATCACCGATGGCCAGATCTTCCTTGAAACCGAACTGTTTTACCAAGGCATTCGCCCGGCGGTAAACACCGGTCTTTCGGTCTCTCGGGTTGGCTCTTCAGCGCAAACAAATGCGATGAAATCTGTTGCGGGTCCAATCAAACTGGAACTTGCGCAGTATCGCGAGATGGCCGCCTTTGCTCAGTTTGGCTCCGATCTGGATGCCTCGACCCAAGCCATGCTGAACCGTGGTGCGCGTCTGACCGAGCTGATGAAGCAACCTCAGTATTCACCGCTGACAAACGCTGAAATCGTTTGCGTGATCTATGCTGGTACCAAAGGGTATCTGGATAAGATTTCTGTCAGTGATGTTGGGCGCTTTGAAGAAGGGCTGCTGACACATCTGCGTCAGAAACACGCGGACTTGTTGGATGAAATCACCGTCAAAGATCCAAAGATCAAAGGTGAGATCGAAGACAAACTCAAGGCTGCTCTGGACGCATTTGCATCAGATTTCGCTTAACTTTAATGGCTAAGGGTGGGAATTGGTAAATGCCAAATCTTAAGGACCTAAAAAACCGGATCCAGAGCGTCAAGAACACGCGCAAGATCACCAAAGCCATGCAAATGGTTGCCGCGGCGAAACTTCGCCGCGCGCAAGAGGCTGCCGAAGCAGGTCGCCCCTACACAGCACGTATGAATGCTGTGTTGGGCGGTCTGGCAGCGTCGGTTGGTGGGTCTGATTCTGCCCCCAAACTGCTTTCGGGCAGCGGGGCGGATGATGTGCATCTCTTGGTGGTGATGACCGGTGAACGCGGACTTTGTGGCGGGTTTAACTCGTCGATCGTCCGGATGGCGCGCGCTAAGGCTGAAGAGCTGACGGCCGCAGGTAAAACGGTAAAGATGATTACAGTCGGTAAAAAAGGCCGTGATCAGCTGAAGCGTGAATATGGCAATCGGATGATCCACCATGTTGACCTGACCGAGGTAAAGCGTGTTGCATATACCAATGCGCATGACATCGCTCGCGATGTTCTGAGCCGGTTTGATGCAGATGAGTTTGACGTTGCAACGATTTTTTACAACGTGTTTGTGAATATCGGATCGCAAATTCCGACCATGAAGCAAATCATCCCAGCCACTTTCGATGTGTCTGAAGATGCCGGTGTGAGCACGCTTTATGATTACGAGCCAAGCGAAGCTGCGATCCTGAAGGATCTGTTGCCACGCGGTGTTGCCACGCAGATTTTTTCAGCTCTGCTGGAAAATGGCGCATCCGAGCAAGGCGCGCGGATGTCGGCAATGGACAATGCGACACGCAACGCTGGCGATATGATTGATGACTTGACCATCGAGTATAACCGCTCGCGGCAAGCAAAAATCACCAACGAGTTGATTGAAATTATTTCGGGTGCTGAGGCACTCTAGAAACGCGGAGAAACGAGATGGCAAAAGCGAAAGCAACCGGCAAAGTCACCCAGGTGATTGGCGCCGTCGTCGATGTTCAGTTTACGGGTGATCTGCCCAAAATTCTGAATGCGGTCGAGACCACAAACAACGGCAAGAGACTGGTGATGGAAGTCGCCCAGCACCTTGGCGAAAACACAGTACGTTGCATTGCGATGGACGGGACCGAAGGTCTGGTTCGTGGCGCAGAAGTGACCGACACTGGCGAGCCTATCATGATGCCGGTTGGCACCGCGACGCTGGGTCGGATCCTGAACGTGATCGGCGAGCCGATCGACGAAAAAGGTCCGGTGAAAACCAAAGAACGCCGTGCGATCCACCAGGATGCACCGGCGTTTTCCGAGCAGTCTACCGAAGCTGAAATCCTGATCACCGGTATTAAAGTTATCGATCTGCTGGCACCCTATACCAAGGGTGGTAAAATTGGTCTGTTCGGTGGTGCCGGTGTTGGCAAAACCGTTCTGATTATGGAACTGATCAACAACATCGCCAAAGTGCACTCTGGTGTGTCTGTGTTCGCCGGTGTTGGTGAGCGTACGCGCGAAGGCAATGACCTTTACCACGAGATGATTGAGTCCGGTGTGATCGTGCCTGACGATTTGGAAAAATCCAAAATCGCGCTGGTGTACGGCCAAATGAATGAACCTCCCGGTGCGCGGATGCGGGTTGCGCTGTCCGGCCTGACATTGGCCGAGCAGTTCCGCGATGAAAGTGGCTCTGACGTGTTGTTCTTCGTCGATAACATCTTCCGCTTCACCCAAGCTGGTTCCGAAGTTTCGGCGCTGCTGGGCCGGATCCCGTCTGCTGTGGGCTACCAGCCAACACTGGCAACCGACATGGGCATGCTGCAGGAACGTATTACATCGACCAAATCTGGCTCGATTACATCTGTGCAAGCGATCTACGTGCCTGCCGATGACCTTACCGATCCGGCACCTGCGACATCGTTTGCCCACCTTGATGCGACCACTGTTTTGGATCGTGCGATTTCCGAGCTGGGCATCTACCCGGCTGTGGATCCGCTGGGTTCAACCTCGCGTTTGCTTGATCCGGCTTTGGTTGGCGAAGAGCACTACAAGGTTGCCACCGACGTTCAGAAAATCCTGCAACGCTATAAGTCGCTGCAAGACATCATCGCCATTCTTGGCATGGACGAGTTGAGTGAAGAAGATAAACTGGCCGTGGCACGTGCCCGTAAAATCCAGCGTTTCCTGTCGCAACCGTTTGATGTTGCGAAAGTATTTACTGGATTTGATGGTAAACAGGTGCCTCTGGAAGAGACAATCAAGTCGTTCAAAGCTGTTGTGGCTGGCGAATATGATCACCTGCCCGAAGGCGCCTTCTACATGGTTGGCGGCATCGAGGACGTGATCGCCAAAGCCGAGAAAATGGCCGCAGACGCAGCCTAAGGAGAGTTTCAAATGGCTGATACAATGCAATTTGATCTGGTGTCACCGGAACGTAGCCTCGCGTCACTTCAAGTGACCGAGGTGCAAATTCCGGGCGCTGAAGGTGATATGACCATCCTGCCGAACCACTCAGCGGTTCTGACCACATTGCGCCCCGGCGTTTTGAAAGTGTCAGGCCCTGATGGGGACACAGATTACGTGGTCACCGGCGGGTTCGTCGAAATCTCACCTGAAGGCGTTTCGGTTCTGGCCGAACAAGCGCATCTGAGCAGTGATGTGAAAAAAGAAGACCTTGAAGGTGTTCTGACTTTCGCGCGTGAGCAGGCTGAAAAGGCTGCTGTCGAGGACAAGAGCGGGGCCGATAAGTTGGTCTCCGATCTGGTTCAACTGCTTGAGGGTCTGGAATAAATCCAACCCGCAGAAAATTAGTGAAAAAGGCTTCGAGGCCTTTTTCGTTTGTGCATTATTGTAAACCTGATATTGCAAAACCATACTCGCATAGCGGGAATAAAGTCGTTATTGAGGGTCTGATGAAAAAGCTGAACAGTCATTTACTCGGAATCGCAAGCGGCTCGCTCGTGCTGTTTTCAGATTATCAGCACGATGGGGTGATGTGGAGCGGCGAGGGCACGCGGGAGTTTCGCAAAGTCATCGAGTTCGACGAGGCCTTTGTCAGCACCCCACATGTGCAGGTCAGCATTTCGATGTGGGATTTTGACAATGGCACCAATCAGCGCGCCGATATATCTGCCGAGATGGTCAACCCCGAAGGCTTTGCACTGGTGTTTCGCACGTGGGGTGACACGCGGATCGCTCGGGTTCGGGCCGACTGGACCGCCTTTGGCGAAGCCCGAAGCGATGATGATTGGGCGCTGTATTAAAAGCGCGACGCGCCCAACCGACCTGCAGTTGAACGCGTTAAGCCATTAGTTTCTTGGCCCCATTTGCTGCCTTTATAAAGCGGCGTCAGGGTTTCAACATCAAACAGTGATGACACCGAAGTCCCGCCCCATGTGTTCAAAATCGCTTGGGAAAACAGCGGTGCAATTGGTACAATGCGGATTTTCTTAGCGTCTTTGACCGGCTGTGTCGGCAGGATTGAATCGGTGATCACCAGATGCTTCATCACCGAGGCCTCGATGCGTTCAACCGCGGGGCCAGACAGCACGCCGTGGGTGATATAAGAATGCACTTCCGAGGCGCCATGTTCAATCAGCACTTCTGCGGCTTTGCACAGGGTGCCAGCGGTGTCACAAATGTCATCAACGATGATACAAATTTGCCCTTCAACATCGCCAATCACCTTCATTTCGGCGATCTCGCCAGGTTTTGAACGACGTTTGTCAACGATCGACAACCCACTGCCGATGCGCTGTGCCAAATCACGGGCCCGGGCCACACCGCCAACATCGGGCGAAACAATCGTCACCTTGTCCATGCGGTCGCCAAAGTGGTGCATGATATCCAGCGCAAACACTGGAGAGGCATACAGATTATCGACCGGAATGTCGAAAAATCCCTGAATTTGAGTGGCGTGCAGATCCATCGTCAGCACCCGGTCAATGCCGGATTCGACAATCATATTGGCCACCAGTTTGGCGGTGATCGGCGTGCGGGCCTTGGTGCGTCGATCCTGGCGCGCATAGCCGAAATAGGGGATCACAGCGGTGATACGGGCAGCGGACGAGCGGCGCATCGCATCGGCAATGATCAGCAGTTCCATCAGGTTGTCATTGGCCGGTTTTGAGGTCGGCTGGATGATGAAAATATCCTCATCCCGCACGTTCTCGTAAACTTCGACAAAGATTTCTTGGTCGTTAAACTGCTCAACGCGGGCATCCAGAAGCTTAATATCCAAGCCCCCGTTTTCAGTTGCATAGCGAGCGATTTCTTCGGCCAACGGGCGGTTGGCGTTCCCGGAAATAAGCAGCGGCTTGGAGGATGTCGGCATGAAGGCAGGTCCTTGTGTGGCAGCGTGAAGGATTTAAGATTCGTGTCGTTGACACCGCTTAACATCCAGCTAGGCTTATGGGAAGGAAAACGCGCCATGAGGGGGCATGAAAATGACCAGCATTGATTATTATTTCACCTGCATATCGCCATACACATATCTGGCGGGCACACGGCTGGAAGCGATTGCCAAAAAGCATGATATTGCGATCAATTACAAGCCTCTGGACGTGCTGGCTCTGTTCGCGCGCACCGGTGGTATTGTCCCAAAAGAACGCCATCCAGCCCGCTTAGAATACCGCCTCCAAGAATTGCGCCGCCAGTCGGCCAAGGCAGGCCTGCCGCTGGTGCTAAAGCCCGCGTTCGCCCCCACCAATGCCGCCCCCAGCGCCTATGCGATTATCGCGGCCCAAAATGCATCTGAAAATGGTGTCGGTGATCTGGGCGCTTTGGTCCACAGCTTGACGGCGGCCTGCTGGGCCCAAGATCTGGACATTGCAGATGATAGCGTGATCCGCACTTGTTTATCAGCGGCGGGGTTTGATCCTGAGCTGGTTAATTCTGGCATGTTGCAGGGGGCCGAAACCTACGTGCGCAATCTGGAAAACGCGGCGCGGGCAGGGGCCTTTGGCGCGCCGTTTTACATCACGGACACAGACGAGCGGTTCTGGGGACAGGACCGGTTGGATGATTTAGATACATATTTAGAAGGTCTTCGCTAGCATGATATACGCACAAACATGGGGAACCGGCGCACAGGCTGCGTTGCTGTTGCATTGCTCCTTGGCCAGCTCGGATGCGTGGCGCGGGGTGGCGGGGCATTTGGCCGATGATCTGACCATGACAGGGTTCGATTTTCCGGGCCATGGCAAAAGCTCGGATTGGGACGGTGTGGCCGATTATCACAGCATCTGTACTAAGGCCGGATTGGGGCAATTAGCGCGCCCAATGCGGTGGTTTCAACAGGTGGACGCAACACTTTAATCTTTAGGAAAAGATGGAGTGTTCAAAATGAAGTATCGCCGCCGTATTTATTACTCAGCCGAACAGCGTGCTGAG
>JPUR01000192.1 GCA_001321835.1 Marinosulfonomonas sp. PRT-SC04 | reverse complement strand
AATTATGGCCGTTGCAGAGCTTGAGCACAAAGCAAGAGAGGCAATAGGATCATGAGGGCGGACATGGTAAACAGTCAGGGGAGAGTAGAATGACACAGCGAATCTTTATCCGTGTTTCGGAAATTCCCAAGGCTTACGGTATTGGCAAAGATAGCATTTATCGGGCAGTCAATGCTGGCCGCCTCGATCTCCATAAATGGGGTCGTGCCTCCCTAATCCGTTGTGCTGATCTAGAGGACTTGATTACGGGCGGGAGAAACTACCAAGAAACCGGTGGGGGGCACGATGGGGGGCAAGTTGTCACAAGTGCCATTCCATCTCAGTAAAATAAGGGGTGATTTGGTCTTATTTGGTGCCCAGGAGAGGACTCGAACCTCCACATCCTTGCGAATACTAGCACCTGAAGCTAGCGCGTCTACCATTCCGCCACCTGGGCAATTTATCAAGTGTTGTAGGGGCGAACTATAGCGCCTTGCAGGGGCTGTCAACGGGGTGTTTACGCAAAATCTATAAGCTGTGATCATGGCTTGTTCCCGAGGTGCGGAAAAGCTATTGAGAAGGTAATATTTTGATTGGAGGATGTTCTGATGTCCAAGCTTGTCACCATTTACGGCGGTTCCGGTTTTGTCGGGCGTTATATTGCGCTGCGCATGGCCAAAGCTGGCTGGCGGGTTCGCGTTGCGGTGCGTCGCCCTAATGAAGCGCTGTTTGTGAAACCATTCGGCACAGTAGGGCAGGTCGAGCCGATTTTGTGCAACATTCGCGATGATGCCTCGGTTCGGGCCGCGTTGCGTGGTGCGGATGCGGTGGTGAACTGCGTTGGTATCTTCAATAATCTCGGACGTAATAAATTCGACGCTGTACATCATGAGGGGGCCGAGCGCATTGCCCGCATCGCCGCCGTCGAAGGTGTTAAAAACATGGTGCATCTGTCGGCGATTGGCGCTGACTCTGCTAGCGATAGCGACTATTCCCGCTCCAAGGGTTTGGGCGAAGAAAGCGTAATGACCTATTTTTCAACCGCGACTATTTTGCGGCCATCGGCTGTGTTTGGCATTGAGGATAAGTTCTTCAACAAGTTCGCCTCTATGACGGCCTTTAGTCCTATATTGCCAATCGTCGGCGGCGATACGAAAATCCAGCCGGTGTTTGTTGATGACGTGGCCGCGGCTGTTGAGGTGGTTTTAACGGGGGCTGCTCCGGCGGGAATTTACGAGCTGGGCGGACCAGAAGTGATCACCCTAAAGGGCTTGGTCCAGTCCATGCTGCATGTGATTCAACGACGGCGCTTGGTGTTGAATATGCCGTTCTTTGTCGGGCGGATCATGGGTTTTGGCCTTGATATGATGCAGACGGTTTCGTTAGGTCTGATCCCGAATACCATTCTGACCCGCGATCAAGTGCGCCGGTTGCATCACGATAATGTCGTGGCCGAGGGCGCGCGTGGTCTGGCGGATTTGGGCATTGGCGCGACCCCTCATCAGGTGGTGACGCCTGATTATCTGTGGCGTTTTCGTCCTTCTGGCGAATTTGCGTCAATCAAGGAATCAGCCAAAAAACTGCGTAACACCTAAGTTTTAAACCAAAGGCAACGTAATGAGTGAGAGCACAACGTTGGTGTCCCTGTTTCTTGGGGCGCTCGAAGGGTTAACAGAATTTTTACCAGTTTCTTCAACGGGGCACCTGTTGTTGGCGGGGCATTTTCTAGGCTTCGAATCGGCGGGTAAAACCTTTGAGGTGGTGATCCAGCTGGGCTCTGTACTGGCGATTATGGCGCTATATTTCAACAAATTATGGGCGGTGTTCAGCACGGTCAATGACCCGCAGTCGCGCCGCTTTATCTATTCAATTCTGATTGCATTTATGCCTGCTGTGGTGATCGGTGTGATGGCGCATGATTTCATCAAAGAAGTGTTGTTTGAATCGCCAATGCTGATTTCAGTGATGCTTATTCTGGGTGGTTTTGTGCTGCTGTGGGTTGATCGGCTGTCGCTGACGCCACGCTATCATGATGCGATGCACTTTCCGCTGAAGATGTCGCTGATAATCGGTTTTATCCAGTGTTTGGCAATGATCCCTTTGAACTGATTAAGGTTAGAGCATAAAAAATTAGAGCCGGTACGCTTTTCGGCAAGCATAACAAAGTAGTCGAATTTTTCTGACATCTGGGACCTATTTTCTAACCGAATACGGCTTGCGCGGCTTTGCCATGACTTGGGCGATATGATCGCCGGTTGGGAAGTCGCCCATCAAATGGGGGTGCATACCCTGATTTTTCAGGTTCTGTAAAAACTTGCCGAACCCGGTTAAGTCAACCATCTTCGGCGCCTCTGACAACGTGCGTAATTTATTGCGTGGGCCAATCGTATCAATGATGGTCTGCAACGGCTCCATCGGCGCCTCGATGAATTCTGCCATCGTCATAATCCGCACCCGCGCCTTGGCATAGGGCGAACGCAAAATGCCAATGTGATCGTTTTCAATCTTTTGCAATCTGGCAGCCTCTTTGCGGATTTCAAAAAAGCTGAGGTTGGAGTGAAACAGCGGCACCACCCATGCGCCCGTGATCACCGTGATGCTGGCATTCGGGTCCTTGGCGATGAACCAATTCAACCCTTGAGCATCGCGCGGACTAAACTGGAAGCACTGTTGCTCACCGCGGGTGTTCCAGATCAGGTTGGTTAGAAACGCCTTCAGGTTCGAATCTCGCATTGCGGCGGAATCAGGTACACAGCCGCTATAAACATTCACCCCACCGACAAATTCTGCCCGTTCAGGTGCGAACAAATGCCCATGTACTGTCGAACCGGTGGCCTTTGATAACCATGGCATAAAATCCTCAAACAGGTACGCGAATCCTTGAAACATTGAATAGGGCGATGGGGTTGCCCCATTTTTCCTATCCTCAACCGGATAACGGCTTTGCATATAGAGACCGGCACGGCCACGGGTGCGGCGCTCGACAGCCTTGGCAAAAAGCCGGTCAATTTTACCAGGGTTTGGTTCAGCCCGTTTCATTGCGCCATCTTCGTCTGTCAAAAATGCTTGATACAACCGATCGGCATTGGGCCAGATTTTGCGCGCAACAAAACAATCTGAACGGCGCAAAAGCTGCAGGTGATCGTCATAAAATGTATGCGGTTTGCCTTGGTAGTCAAATTTTGACAACGTCAAAGAGCGGCTTTCAATATTGGTCGAAAATAACCGAACCAGCGTTTGGTAATAGGACTCGTCAGGAATCCAGACCCGTTTGAAGTATTTATCAAAGGTTTCGCGCTGCTCATCCTCCAGAATGGCCGACAGTGTGCGCCGCGTCAGACACCACCATTGCGAGCCCAGATGTGGCACCAACCCCATCGGAATTTTCCGCTTATACCGCAGATGGCGTTGCAGCCGAACATAGCCATCAAACAGCTCTCGATGCCGTTTCCAGGAAAATGGGAACAGCAAGGTGAACCGCTCAAAGTCCAACCCACCCACAGCCCAAGGAACATCATCCGTTGTTGCAGATTCAATAAAATCTGTGCGCGTCCGTTTGGCGAGATAATCAACCAATTCCGGCACAGGACGCAGCGGCAAACACGAGCCCGACGCCAGGAAAACATGGCGCACATCTGGGAAATCTTTGAGCATCAGCTCGGAAGCGGTTTGCGATGCCTGCACCAAGGACCATGTGCCCCACTCACAGCGATGACGTTTGGAAAACTTTAAGTTAACCAAGTCTGACAGTCCGCCGGTGAACTCATTATAAGCATCGCGCCCCACCTGCGTGTCCACATGGATCACCACAGGGCAACCGCTTTGGGCCCAATGTCGCGCCACCTGCATGGCCCGATCCAGTGCGTTATGCACCATCATCACAACCCCGACGGAACCAACGTTACTCATGCCCAGTTCCCCTTCGACATCAGGCCCAGAATCTCCAGCTGGCGCCAGTTGATATATTTCTCACTCCACTTGCACCAAAGATCCGAATTTTCTTGCAACGCCGCATGATAAGCCTTGTATTCATGACTATTGGCGTAATGCTGCCCGCGCGTCAGCTCTTCTTTAGCCTTGGCGCCGAAGGTGTCCATAAACTTGGCGTGCATCAAACAACCCGATGCTTTTTCGCCACCCAATTCATCGTAAACGCGGTTCAATGTGCGCGGCAGCAGGGTGTGCGTGGAACTGGCATAGGTATATTTCCGATCCCACCTGACCAGCGGAATTTTATTCATCGCAGGTGCATTTTTAGGCGAATCCAGAAAGAAAGATCGCGCCCGTGGTCCGCCCTGTATCCACAGGTTTGCATATTTTTTATTTTTTGAAATCGTGTAATTGCCACTGTCAAACCACGATGCAATCTCGAAGGGATTTTGGCCCGAGCGATACGGCACAGCATCAATACGCCCCTTGGGATACATATCCAGCAACATCGCGCCAAACGACGGAATCGAGGAGGCATCCAACCAATCGGTCAACGCCCGGATTGAGCGGGTATCGCTGAATGGGAACACCAGAAATTCGTCGACATCAACCGTCAGTGTCCAGTGGTTATGGCCGTATTTCATCAGCAACCAGTTCAGCCAATCCACCCCGAAGCGCGATTTTTTATAGCTTTTGGTGGTCGACCATAGCGATACATCTGGCTGATCCGCCATAAATTCACGCGAGCCGTCATCACTGTCATTGTCGACCATCACAAAGTGGTTCACACCCAAATCGCGATAATAGCGCAGGAAATACGACAACCGAATGCGCTCGTTACGCATGGTAGAAAAAACAATGATGTCGTCAGGCTTAATCTGTTTGGTACGGATCGATACAGGTTTCAGCTCGCGGCGTTTACGAAACGCACGGGCACGCCAACGCTGGCGTTCTGCTCGCAACTGGTATGTGGTTAATACGCCCAACCTAAATTCCATTTTTTGTGTTCAGAAAACTAATCTGTCAAAATCAATTACCACGTCATCTTTAATGCGACGTTGAAATATTTGATATATGCCTCGTTTAGGGGGAAAACCCCTGTTTCTGCCACACCGTTTTCATTCACACCGTCTTGGCCGACTTCAGGCTAAAATAGCGCCGTAATGGCTCTACGTAAATGGGGTTAGCCCTTAATTTCACACTATAAATAGCATGTTTACCAGAAAACTAGCGCCATGCCCCGCTGGAAAGCAGGCCCAACGCCTCAAGCTGCTGCCAGCCACTGTACTCTTTTGACGCGACGCACCACAAATTTGGGCTTTGCGCCAGGCTATCATAATAGCGGTCATATAAATTGCTGTTGGCGAAATGCTCTTGCCGTCGTTTTTCTTCAGCAGATTTTTCAACCACCATGTGTAAAAATTTACTGTGCAGTAAAACACCGGTTGTTTTACCCGAAGGCTCAGCCGTGCCAACCGGGTCAAAAACCTGATTCAAATAGCGCGGCAATAAAGAATGCGTGGAGCTGACATAGGTATAGCGGCGGCTCCACTTCACCAATGGGGTTTTGTTCAATGATGGTGCCCGTTCAGGTTTTTCAGCAAAAAACACCCGATCGCGAACCCCGCCCTGCATCCACAGATTTTGCAAATCTTGCTGCATCTGGCTGCGATAATTGCCCGCATCAAACCATCGCAGAATACCAAACGGATCTTGGCCCAATTGGTAGGTCTGCGCGTTCAGTGCCCCCTTTGGATACATGTCCAGCATCATGGCGCCAAATGACCGTGTTCCGGACTGATCCAGCCAATCGGTCAACTGCCTCAATGGGCGCGTTTCACAATGCGGGTAGATCAAAATCTCATCGGCATCGACCGTCAAACACCAATGATCATGGCCGTATTTAATTTGCAGCCACGTCACCCAATCCATCCCGAAACGGGACAATTTATAGCTATAGCCCGTTTCCCACAGAGACACGTCAGGTTGGGCTGCCAAATAGTCGCGGGTGCCATCATCGCTGTTGTTGTCGACAAACAGGAAATGTTGGGCACCCTGATTTCGGTAATATTCAAGAAAATATGGCAGCCGACAGATTTCGTTGCGCACGGTGGAAAACACCAGAATTGCATCTGTAGATATCTGGTGGGTTCGGTCAGAAACCAGTGTTAACTGTCGGCGTTTGCGCAAGGCTCGGTACAGCAATCGTCGCCGTTTCAGGCGCATTCTATAAGCTGTCCAAAGGTCATGCATGGTGTCACTTTCCCCACTTCGGTGCCAGCCTAGCGCATATTATCATTTCTCGTAATGGCCATTTTGGTGCCAGTGCCACGCATCCGTTACCATGGTTTCCATGTTTGATCTGTGCGGGGACCAGCCCAGTTCTTTTTCGGCGCGCTCGCTGCCTGAAACCAGCTTGGTGGCATCGCCAGCGCGACGTGCACCGAGCATCATTGGCACCTCACGATTGGTCACCACACCACAAGCGTCAATCACCTCGCGCACTGAAAATCCTTTGCCGGTGCCCAAGTTAAACACGCGATTTCCTTTACCGTCTTGCAACCATTTAAGCCCCAAAACATGCGCATCAACCAAATCGCAGACATGCACATAATCCCGCACACAAGTGCCATCCGGCGTGTCGTAATCGGTGCCAAAAATCGTGAGCGCCGCGCGCTTTCCGTCAATCGCGTCCAGCACCAGCGGGATCAGATGGGTTTCGGGGCGATGAAATTCGCCAACCTCGGCCTGAGGATCTGCCCCCGCCACGTTGAAATAACGGAAGATCACATGGTTGAGGCCGTCACTCTCACCAAAATTGGCCAAAATATCCTCGATCGCCCGCTTTGAAGCGCCGTAGGAATTGATCGGCATCTGTACGCAATCTTCATTCAGCACCACATTATCCTGATCACCGTACGTGGCGCAGGTTGATGAAAATACGAATTTTTTGCATCCGGCAGCGGCAGCGGCCTCGATCAGGGTCAAAGATCCAATCACATTATTGCGCCAGTATTTACCGGGCAGCTCCATGCTTTCGCCGACCAATGACAAGGCCGCAAAATGCATCACCGCAATCGGTTGGTACTTGGCGAACACCTCATCCAAACGCGCGCGATCCAATAGATCACCTTGCTCGAACGGGCCAAATTTAACCGCGTCGGCCCAGCCCGTAACCAGATTATCGAATGTAACCGGCGTATAGCCTGCCGCCTTCAAGGCCTTGCAAGCGTGCGAGCCAATATAGCCCGCACCGCCTGTAACCAAAACATAGGTCATTTAACCACCTGCCCTATTGTGCTGCTTGTTGTAGAGATACCATTTCATTCAGATATTGCATGAATTCGTCACGCAAATCTTCGCGGGCCAGCGCAAACGCCACGGTCGCCTGCAAAAACCCAGCCTTGGACCCACAGTCGAATCGCTGCCCACGAAACCGGTATCCATAAACATTGCGTCCCTGTTCAATCTCTAGTGCAATCGCATCGGTCAGCTGGATTTCACCGCCGGCCCCTTGCTTGATCTTATTCAGGTTGCGCAGAACATGTGGAGTCAGAATATAACGCCCGATCACTGCCAGATTGGAGGGCGCGGCGCCAATTGCCGGTTTCTCGACCATGCCCTTGATCGACACCATTGCGCCCATATCTTCTTTGATATCCAGCATCCCATAGGAAGAAACCTTATCATGTGGAACTTCCATTGCGGCCACCACACAGCCACCGGTTTCCTCATGCGCCTCGATCATCTGTTGCAAACAGGGTTTTTCAGCGGCGATTACATCATCGGGCAAAATGACGGCAAATGGCTCGTTGGAGATCAGACGGCGCGCGCACCAAACGGCGTGCCCCAACCCCAATGGCTTGTGTTGGCGGATATAGGCAATCGCACCACTTTCCATATTGGTGCTTTTCAGCAGCTCCAACAGCTCGTGCTTGCCGTCCTTACGCAGCTTCGCTTCTAAAGTCGGCGCAATATCAAAGTAATCCTCAAGGGCACCTTTGCCACGTGATGTCACAAACAGAAATTCTTTAATTCCAGCCGCACGCGCCTCGTCGATCGCGTATTGAATCAACGGCCGATCAACCAGCGTCATGATCTCTTTGGGCACAGATTTTGTCGCCGGTAAAAACCGCGTCCCCATCCCAGCAACAGGAAAGATAGCTTTCGTGACTTTACGTTTCATTGCCTACACTCATAATACTGAGCCCTCCTTAATTAGAGACGTCTTTTCCTACATTAAACGCGGAAATCCTTAATTAGACAAGAATACTCCAGACAACGCTGAATGTTAAGGGGGAGAAATACTACCCCCCCCGAACCGCAAACTTCAATCATTGGTGGAATGCACTGCAGTTCGCGCGTAAAAACTAGGCGGGCTTCAGCTCCACACCGGGCGCATAAGCAATAAAAAACGGATTGGCGTAATCGTCCTTACCGTAGATCAACGGCGTATGGTCATCAAAGCGCACCACACAGCCACCAGCCCCCGCCAAAACCGCGTGCCCGGCGGCGGTATCCCATTCCATTGTGCGCCCAACGCGAGGGTAGATATCGGCCTCACCGGTCGCCACCAAACAGAACTTCAATGACGAGCCCGCACTCTTGGAATCCTGCACCGCGTATTTGTTGATGTAATCATCCGTCGCCTGATCGCGGTGCGATTTTGAGGCCACCACCCTCAATGCGCCATTGTCAACTTTAGACACCGATATCGGCGTGGTTGGCCCAGCGCTGTCTTTGGCAAAATCTCCAGTTTCCTCAAGCGATTGCCCGCGGGCATCGGTATAAAACAGACGGTCACGCGCAGGCGCATAGACCACGCCACGAATGGGGATACCGTTCTCCACATAGGCAATGTTCACCGTGAAATCACCGCGGCGCTTGATGAATTCCTTGGTGCCATCCAGCGGGTCAACAATGATAAAGTTGGCGGCTTTCTGGCTGTGCGTTTCAGACTGCTCTTCGGTCACCAGCACAACATCGGGAAAGGCCGCGCGCAGTCCAGCCGAAATAATCGCATCCGCAGCCTCATCTGCGATCGTAACCGGGCTGTCATCGGATTTTGTCTTCACCTCGAAATCATCGCGCCCGTAAATTTCCATGATCTTATCGCCAGCTTCAAGGGCCAGGCGTCGGAAAACCGTGCTCATTTGATCAAAGTCCAAAATAACTCTCCTAAACACATCATTGACCGATGTTATTGTAATGTCTTCACCTCCCGTTTATGATCGGCTGATAAAGGATGAGCAAGACTCCTTTGAGATAAAGGCTCAACAACAGTCACAGACAGGTATTTTGCAGTTATGTTTCATCAGCAGTCTAAAACAACCGGGCTTGGCAAAGGCAGCCGCCTGTTAGAGGTGATATACCATACCACCGTGCGCAGCGTGCGCCAAAACCACGGCAATGCGGTCATCGGGCTGCTGATGAATATGTTACAAACTGTAATTTTCCTGGCGGCCTTTTACCTGATGTTTTCGCTCCTCGGATTAAGAGGAAGTGCTGTGCGAGGTGATTTCCTGCTCTACATCATGTCAGGTATCTTTTTGTTCATGACACACACCAAAACCCTGACCGCTGTTGCAGGTTCTGAGGGGCCGGCATCGCCGATGATGCAACACGCGCCAATGAACACCCTTATCGCCATATGCGCTGCGACGCTTGGAGCGCTGTATATTCAGGTTCTATCTCTCCTAATGGTGCTTTTTGTTTATCACGTCGCGTTTACGCCGGTGGTTATTCTTCAACCGGCCGCGGCTTTTGGCATGTTATTGGTGGCATGGTTTTCTGGCATCGCCATTGGCATGGTGTTTTTAGCCATCAAGCCCTGGTTCCCTAACTTTGTCACCATTGCCATAACCATCTACGCGCGGGCCAACATGATTGCATCCGGCAAGATGTTTCTCGCCAATACCCTGCCCTCCAGCCGACGATCGCTGTTTGACTGGAATCCACTATTTCATTCCATTGATCAGGCCCGCGGCTACACATTCTTGAACTACAATCCGCACTATACCTCTTATACTTATCCGATCATACTTTCTCTGGTTTTGCTGATGATCGGGCTCATGGGAGAATTTTACACCCGCAGACATGCATCCGTCAGCTGGTCAGCAAGACGGTGAACATCCTGCGTAAATATCTAGCCCTCATAGTAATACTAACGTTACAGGCCACCTCGGCCACTGCGGAGCTCAAATTATTTCCGGCGTTTTACGATGTCACCAGTGTGGGAACCAATGATGTGTTGAATGTTCGTGCCGATCCGGGGACCTCTCATCCAATCATCGAGACCCTTGCCTATGACGATCGTTACATCGAAATCATCCGTCTTAGTGAGGACGGTAAGTGGGGTTTGATCGGTTATCCCAATGGCAGTGACTGGTCTTCGATGCGCTATCTTGAGCGCCAGCCAGATCAAAACGGACCAAAGCTGCCCCGCACCTTAAACTGTGGCGGAACCGAGCCCTTTTGGGGGATTTCATTCGGACAAGATGGGAATGAATTTTTTGAACCCGGCGCTCTCGTTCTAACTTTTCGTGGTAAAATTAACTTGGCCTGCTTCTAACAAGAGCCCGCACTAAGATTCCAGTTACCACACCAGTATTCCAATGGCCGCTTACAGAAATATCTCCAATGTAACGAGCAGTTGCAGCGAAGGTCTGCTTCCCGCCCATAATGTACTATTTTGACTCGACCTGGAACTGAGCCCCACTAGGCGTCATCGCAAGTTTTGTTCCAAATGAGTGTGAGGTGGCACTCTAAGGTCAACAAATCTCTACCGCCCTGGTCCGTGGTCTTTGCTCGGAGTTGGCCGTGTTTTAAACTTTGGCTTTTCAGTGAGCTTATCTGGTTTGGCATAAGCTTGAAACTCCGGCTTCTCTGGAAAATACTTCGCTACCTGCCCCTTGACCTCGGCAAGCGTTTTTTCGCGAATTGCGCGGGTCTTGGGGTTCGTGTCATTTTCGATGCGTTTTTCTTCGCTTTCAATTTGCTTAAGGATTTTGGCCTTTTCCAGATCTACCGGACTAGCTGGCGTTTCCAGCTTTAATTTGGCGTCAACTGGTCTGCTTGCCTTAGTTATCACTTCATAAGACTTTTCAATATTCTTAAGGCCTTCTTCCGCGTGTTTTCGTTCTTCAGGATTTTTCAGGGCCTCTATTTCTTTTGTGGCGGTTTTTAGATATTCCCGCACGGCCTTAGCCGCCATATCTCCCGTTTCTAATTGTTCGGAATCAATGCCGTAAACAATTGCGGCTTTCAGAAGATTGTCACTGCCGGAATGTGAAACTTGCGAGGCCGTAATCCAAACATCCCGGGTGATCCGCTCGGTTTGCAGTTCGTGGCCGGCATTCTCGGCGAGCTGATTTAAGAATTCCATCTGCGTTCTGCCATTTCCTTCGCGGAAAGGATGAACATAATTTAGATTGGAAATAACATCGGCGGCGTAGTTTGCAAAACCTTCTTTATCAAGGTTCTGGCCAAAATCCCCAGCCTTTACGATCCGCGAGACTTCAGCCATGCCTTGGTCGACCATGGTGGCACTGTGGAACCATCGGCCACCCTTGCCAATTTCTACTTCCCGATGCTCCCCTGCCCACTCATAAATATCTTGAAACAAGTGCTTATGAATGTTCTTGATGTGGGCCGCATCAAAATCCCCTGTCGGGCATCCTTCTAAAGTTCGAGATTCAACGGCATGTCTCTCCGCTTCATCCAAAAGCTTAGCATCTTTTAGACCAAGCTTATTGACCAGAACTTTGAAATCGGGCGGGTAGCAATAGCGATCATCTGCCACGATTAAATTCTATGGCCTTGCTCTTGCTGCATGCGTTTAATCCGCCCAAAAGCAATACGGCGAATTACTTCACCTTGCTTTTTCGGCGACCAAGGTTTGCGTTCAACTTTTTGAAACAACAAAATTTCTGCGTCAGTTGGGGGAGAACCTTCAATTTCCTGCATGGCAAACGCATGGCGAAGCCGCTTGGATTTAATTCCGTCATATCGTGCGCTAAGTGCCATTTTGAATGCCTATTACTTCCTGAAGGGTCGCTTTGTGATTTACCTCTTTTAGCACATATTTCGGGATTTTGTCAATATCTGGCCATGCGGTCCATCCATAAAACGGCCGTTTTACGGATGGGTTTCAAGGCTCGCCGGATCTATGAACAAAGCGGGGTTTCGGCGTTGCTAAACTCGTCCTAAAACTATATCGTCCAATTACTTGTTTTATGACCGTTATTAACACGGTACTCGATTTACATGCAAAAGGCCGGAATATGATTGCTGGATATGCTCGCGTTTCAGCTAAAGACCAAAACCTTGATGCACAGATTGCCGCGCTACGCGCTCTCGGTTGCGATGAAATCTACACCGATCAGGTTTCGGGGAAAACTATGCAACGCGATGGACTGGCCGCATGTCTCAAAAGTCTACAAACAGGCGACACGCTCATTGTGCAGGCTTTCGACGGTGGTTTCAACAGGTGGACGCAACACTTTAATCTTTAGGAAAAGATGGAGTGTTCAAAATGAAGTATCGCCGCCGTATTTATTACTCAGCCGAACAGCGTGCTGAG
>JPUR01000191.1 GCA_001321835.1 Marinosulfonomonas sp. PRT-SC04 | reverse complement strand
TCGGGCGCCGGTCGAAAACCTCCGCGCACCGAAAGCCCTGTTGTTCAGAGGTTCCTTAGGGGGGAATAATCGGGATGACACGGCATTTTGTGGTGATCTGATGCGAATGTGAATGGACACAGGGTATAATATTTACGATTGTCCGCGACAATAAGTCCATGGGTGAAATAGTTTGGGAGTTCAGCAATGAATAGGGCGCGTTTGAAGATGCATATTTTCTATAGGTTTGTGGCCGCACTGGCCGTCATATTTGCTGTGTCATTGCCTGGTGCCTCTGTTCAGGCACAGGTCACCGCCTATAAACAAGCCGTTGCACAGGCCGCAGCAAGCGACAAGGCACTGGCTGAATTTTACCAAGCTCGCAAATATAAATCAATCTGGACGGGCCGTGCTGGCAAAGATGGCCAGCGTCGCAAGGCGTTCTTGTCGGCACTCTCAAAAGCAGGCATCCATGGCCTGCCGATCAACCGTTACGATCCTAAAGTGATCAAAGCCCAGCTACGGGCCGCAATAACCGACAAAGATCGTGGCCGTATGGAAGTCGAGATGAGCCGGATGTTCTTGCAATATTCGGGTGATATCCGTTCGGGTATTGTGAACCCGCGCAAGATCGACAGTGGGTTGGTGCGCAGCGTTCAACGCTGGAACCGTTTGCAAACGCTGGTTGCCTTTGAGAAAAGTTCACCAAGGGGGTTCTTTAAACAATTGGTACCCAAAACCCCGGAATATGTTCGCTTGATGAAAGAAAAGCTGAGGCTTGAAAAAATCGTTGGACGCGGCGGTTACGGTGCCAAAATCGGGGTGGCCTCGTTAAAGGTTGGCGCCTCGGGGGGGCATGTGCTAACTCTGCGTAACCGTTTGATTGCAACGGGGTATTTGAAACGATCCGCCGCGCAATCCTATGATGCCAATATGCAAAAAGCTGTGCAATTGTTCCAGCGGGATCATGGTCTGCCAACCGATGGTGTGGCCGGCAAGGCCACGGTGGCTGAAATGAACAAGCCTGCAACCTATCGCATGCAATCGATTATGGTGGCAATGGAGCGTGAACGCTGGTTCAACAGCCCCCGCGGCAAGCGTCATGTGTTGGTCAACCTGACCGATTTCACCGCCAAAATCATCGACAATGGTAAGGTGACTTTCGTGACCCGCTCGGTCGTCGGTAAAAATCAGGGCGACCGCCGCACCCCAGAATTTTCCGATGTGATGGATCATATGGTGATCAATCCAACCTGGAATGTGCCACGTTCAATCGCCACCAAAGAATATCTGCCGTTGCTGCAGCGCAACCGGAATGCGGTGAGCCATTTACGGATGGTCGATTCACGGGGGCGCACTGTCAGTCGCAGTTCGATTAATTTCTCGCAATATACCGCGAAAACATTCCCATTTAACATCAAGCAGCCGCCCAGCAGCCGGAATGCGCTGGGTCTGGTAAAATTTATGTTCCCGAATAAATATAACATCTACCTACATGACACCCCGTCGAAAAATCTGTTTGCCCGCAATGTGCGCGCCTTCAGCCACGGCTGTATCCGTTTGCAACAGCCGTTTGATTTTGCCTATGCGTTGTTGTCCAAACAAATGGCCAACCCGCAGGAATTCTTTCAAGCCAAGCTGAAGACCGGTCGTGAAACGCGGGTTGATATAAAAGATCCGGTACCGGTGCATTTGATTTACCGTACCGCGATTTCCAAACCCAAGGGTGGCATGGAATATCGCCGTGATGTTTACGGACGTGACGCCAAGATATTCAACGCTCTGAGCAAGGCTGGGGTGGTGCTGCGCTCGGTTGGTGGCTAAAATAGATCCAACGATGCGGTTGCGGCTCGGGTTGGGGCGCATCGCTGATTATGTTGGGGGCCGCTAATGGGCTATACAGTTTTAGAAATAGCAACAGCGCTGGGGGCGAAAGCCGTTGGCGCTGTTGACGTGTTGATCACCGGCGCGACCGAGCCTGCGGCGGCGGGACCAGATGATTTGGCCTTGGCGATGAGCGAGGCTTATGCCGATGGATTGGCGCAGGGCAGCGCACGCGCCGCGATCCTGTGGGACGGGGCGGATTGGCGGGCGTTGGGGCTAAAGGCGGCGATTTTTGTGCTAAGGCCACGGTATGCGATGTCGGGGTTGACCCGCTTGCTGGATCCGGGACCGGATATCGAGGCGGGTATCCACGCCAGCGCCATTATTCACAAGGACGCGGTGATCGGGGCTGGGGCCGCGATTGGCCCGTTTGTGGTGGTCGGGCGCGGGGTGGTGATTGGCACCAATGCGCGGATCGCCAGCCATGTCAGTATCGCGGAACATGCGGTGATCGGCGATGATGTTTTGTTGCTTCAAGGTGTTCGGATTGGCGCACGGGTGCTGATCGGCGACCGGTTCATCGCCCAACCCGGCGGGGTGATTGGGGCGGACGGATTTTCCTTTGTTACACCTGAGAAATCCACCGTTGAAAAAGCCCGCGAAAATCTGGGCAAAAACGTGACCGCAACCGCCCAAAGCTGGACTCGCATCCACTCACTCGGCACGGTCGAAATCGGCGATGATGTGGAAACCGGCGCCAATGTCACCATTGATCGCGGCACCATCCGCGCCACCCGCATTGGCCGTGGCAGCAAGCTGGATAATCAGGTCCACATTGGCCACAATGTCGAGATCGGCGAGGATTGCTTGCTGTGTGGACAGGTCGGCATTGCCGGGTCCTCCAGAATTGGCAACCGCGTGGTGATGGCGGGGCAATGCGGGGTGTCGGACAACATATTTGTGGGCGATGATGTGGTGGCCGGTGGTGGCACCAAGATTTTCACCAATGCACCGGCGGGCCGGATTTTGCTGGGTTCACCGGCTGTGAAAATGCAGAACCATGTTGAGATGCAAAAAGCCTTGCGCCGCTTGCCACGATTGGCAAAACAGGTGGCGGACCTCAAGGCGCAGCTTGCGGACAAAGACTGATCTTTGGATACCACCTTTTAAATGAAAAATGCCGCCCGGTCTGGGGCGGCATTTTCGTTGATTTACGCAGTATGGTTAATTTAGTGGTCTATTTAGCGGTCCGCGTTTTCAAGGTTTCATAGGCTTTGGTGAAGCCGGACAGCGACAGCTCGACTGTGATTGTTTGGTTCGGCGCGAAGGCCGGAACGATGCTCAATGACGCCGCAACACCCCGTTTGTAAGACGCAATATCAGCATTTGAAAGTCCGATTTGCGAATAACAGCCTATTTGGCTGCAAAACCGGAACGGATAGCGTTTTTTGGCGCCGCCATCGACGGAGAGCGTCAGCTGTTTGGTCAGCAGGGTTTCCACCGGCACAACAACCGTGGCACCGGCAACGGCTTGACCGCCGTTGGTCAGGCTCACCAAATTGATTTCGGCGACTGCGTTGCCCTCGGGGTCTTTCATCAGCTGAAACAGGTGGCATGGTTCTTTTTGGCCATCCGCAACGCGAACGCAGCGCAGCTGCCATGCATCGAATTGCTCAGCAATATATGTGCTGCCAATCGCGTTCTGATCGACAACGTTCTCGCCCATGCTCAACTCTTCGGGGGTTTCACCGGTGGCGTTTTCTGTCGCTGTCTCTGTACTGGCCTCTGCTGCGGTTTCCACGTTGGGGGCCGCAGCCTCTGTGGTGGCTTGGCTTGCGTCATTTTGGGGTTTTGGGGTTTCAGAATCCTGCGCGATGGCTGTGCTGCTGATGGCCACAAATGAAGCAAGGGTCATGAGTTTCAAAAATTTGGGCATTTGTTCTTCCATAATGATCAATGTTGCGTTTTGTTACCACGGCAATTCAGCGGTGTCAGGCTGGATTAATCTCTCGATTGGCTAGGCTCGGCAACAATATGCCAATGATCTGGGGAATGCCAAAAGAAAAAGGATCTGAAAAACAGATCCTTTTTCTTTATTCAAGTAGCTCCCCGTCGGACTGACCGACTTATTATTACCAGTATTAATACGGTGTTTTGTCGCAGGGGTCAACTTTAATAATAGGTGGCTAACCCGTGGTATTTCTTTATAGATTCACAAAAAAAGGACCGCACTCTGATGAGTGCGGCCAGTCTAACAGGGAGGAAGTATACCCAGACAAAAGAGGACAAAATGTCTGGGCGTAATCTAACACTGGCACAAAATTGTTAATATTGTATTTTCACTCTCAGTAATATTGGCAGATGTATTAAAATATGACGCAGGAGATATCGCAGTGAATGAAGTGAGTGACCGAATTTTTATTGGCGGCGGCGCTGAAGGCTACGCAACGCCACAGGAAATGCTGCTGAAATATGTCAACCGCCACGGGTTGATCGCGGGCGCCACCGGCACTGGCAAAACCGTGACCCTGCAAATCTTGGCCGAAGAATTATCGGCGGCGGGGGTGCCGGTGTTCATGTCGGATGTGAAGGGCGATCTGTCGGGGTTGGCGGTGGCGGGATCTAAGGATTTCAAACTGCACGAGGCATTCATGAGCCGTGCCAAGACCATCGGTTTTGAGGGCTACAGCTACAACGCTTTTCCGGTGATCTTTTGGGATTTGTTCGGCAAGCAAGGCCACCCAATCCGCACCACGGTGGCCGAAATGGGCCCGTTGCTGATCTCGCGGTTGCTGGAATTGTCCGAGGCTCAGGAAGGGGTGTTGAACATCGCGTTTCGGGTCTCAGACGAGCAGGGGTTGCCGCTGCTGGATTTGGCTGATTTGCAGGCTTTATTGGTTTGGGTCGGGCAAAATGGTAAGGAATTATCGCTGCGCTATGGCAATGTATCCAAGGCTTCGGTCGGCACCATCCAGCGCCGTTTGTTGGTGTTGGAAAATCAGGGCGGCGCTAATTTATTTGGGGAGCCGGCGCTGGAGTTGGCTGATATGATGACGGTTGATGCCGATGGTCGGGGCCGGATTAATATTCTGGCCGCAGACAGTTTGATGGCGGCGCCGAAGCTGTATGCGACCTTTTTGATCTGGCTGTTGAGTGAGTTGTTTGAGGAGCTGCCCGAGGTTGGCGACCTTGATAAACCCAAGCTGGTGCTGTTCTTTGACGAGGCACATTTATTGTTTGATGGCGCCCCGAAACCGATGATCGACAAGGTCGAGCAAGTGGCGCGCCTGATCCGCTCCAAAGGGGTTGGGATTTATTTTGTCACCCAAAACCCCAATGACATTCCCGAAGATATCCTGGGCCAGCTTGGCAACCGCGTGCAACATGCCTTGCGGGCGTTCACGGCGCGGGATCGCAAACAGCTGCGCCACGCGGCGGACACTTACCGCGACAATCCGCGATTTTCCACCGAGCAGGCGATTCGCGAGGTCGGGGTCGGCGAGGCGGTGACCTCGATGTTGGAGCGCAAAGGTGTTCCCGGTGTGGTCGAGCGCACCTTGATCAGGCCACCGTCCTCGCAATTGGGGCCGATCAGTGTGGCCGAGCGGCGCGCGGTGATTGCAGGCTCGCCGATTGCCGGTAAATATGAGACCAAACTGGACCGCCAATCGGCATTCGAGATGCTGAGAAAACGGGCTGATGATGCGGCCAAGGCGGCTGAAGAATCCGAGAAATCCGAGGCGGAGGCAGATCGGGCACTGCGGGAATATAAAGCCGGACGGCGCTATACCGGCACGCGTGTTGAGCGTTCAAGTTCGCGCGCCAGCCGCAAGGATATGGGGTGGGGGGCGGCGATTGGCAAAATTATTTTGAAAGAGCTGAAAGGCACCACAGGGCGGCGCATTGTGCGCGGTATTTTAGGCGGTTTTTTCAAGGGAAGATAAGCCTTGAGACCGTCAAATTTAAGGAAAAATAACATGTCAAAATCAGAACTGTTTCAGGCGCTGCACATTAAATCGGACCCCGTCGTGCTGTTTAACGTTTGGGATGCAGGCAGCGCTGCCATCGTGCAATCAGCCGGAGCCAAGGCGATTGCCACTGGCAGCTGGCCGGTGGCTGCTGCACAGGGGTTTGCGGATGGTCAGGTGATCCCGCTTGAATTGATGTTGGATAATTTGCGCCGCATTGTCGACGCGGTTGATCTGCCGGTGTCTTGTGACATTGAGGGGGCATATAGCATCGCGCCTGACGGGGTGGCCGATACGGTTGAACAGGTGGTCAAGGCGGGGGCGATTGGCGTTAACTTTGAGGATCAAATCATCGGGGGTGACGGGATCTATGATATCGATTCGCAGACGGCGCGGATCAAAGCGGCACGGTCGGGTGCTGATCGAGCGGCGGAGAATATCTTTTTGAACGCCCGCACCGATCTGTTTTTAAAAGCCAAACCCGAAGATCACGCCGCCCAGATGCCCGCAGCGATGGCCCGAGCGCAGGCCTATGCGCAGGCTGGCGCCGATGGATTTTTTGCCCCGGGTTTGACCGACGAGGCGTTGATCAAGCAGCTGTGTGCCGATTGTCCGTTGCCGGTCAATATTCTGGCTTTGCCACATGCCCCAGCCGCGACGGTTTTGGCAGCACTTGGGGTGGCACGGATCAGTCACGGCCCTGTGCCTTATAAGCAAATGGCGGCGTGGCTTGACGCGCAGGCGAGGGCGGCGATTTCGTATCGTTGATAGGGGTGGTTTCAACAGGTGGACGCAACACTTTAATCTTTAGGAAAAGATGGAGTGTTCAAAATGAAGTATCGCCGCCGTATTTATTACTCAGCCGAACAGCGTGCTGAG
>JPUR01000190.1 GCA_001321835.1 Marinosulfonomonas sp. PRT-SC04 | reverse complement strand
CAAGCCGTTTGGAAAACAGGCAGGCCCCCTGACTGTCCCACCAGATGATCTTCAGCAGATCGCCGCGCCGACCGCGAAATACAAACAGATGGCCGCTGAACGGATCTTGCGCCAAGGTCCGTTCGGCTTGCGCCGCCAAGGTGTTAAATCCCCGCCGCATATCGGTCACACCTGCCGCGAGCCAAACCTTGGTGTTGGAAGGCACCGGGATCATGAGATGAGGCCTTTCAACAATCGCGCTATCTCGCTCCCATCAAAAGATCCCTCAACGGACAGGCGATGCCGCCATTCAAAGCAATCTCTAATCGCGAGGGCACAGGAGAAACCGGGCTGTATTCCGCCGCTGGCTCAGGTGCTGCATCGTTTGATACCGTGATGGGTAAAAACACCGCATCTTCACCGGCTACCTCAGCCACAGGCGGTGAAAACCGCGTATCCTTCAGCCAATTGAAAATCTGGTTGCCGCTCATCGCATAGCGGCGTGCAACCTGAGAAACAGAAACTCCCGGTGCCTTCGTCTGCAAACAAATAGATATCTTCTCTTCGTCGCTCCAGGTGCGGCGTTTGCGTCGAGCCATCAAAATCCCCTAATGTCCATTAACTTAAGTGGACATTAGCAAACCTAAAACAACGCCGTTAGGGGGCCAAGGCCGGACGCTTACCTTTCTTCAGCACCCCACGGGCCTGTATATAAAGGCTTCGATATATTGTTTCGTGTGACACCTGTTTATGTGGCTCCTCCGGAAATACCCGTTTCAACCAGCCCGCAATCTGCTCGGGTGACCACTTGCGGCGCAGCTTGGCCGATACTGTGGCGCTTAAGTCCGGGTAGCAAGCCAGTTTGCATTTCTTAGGTCGCAGGGCACGCTCCCATGCCGCTTGATCAGAAGCCGTTGCCCGATAATCTGATGGCCCACCATTACG
>JPUR01000189.1 GCA_001321835.1 Marinosulfonomonas sp. PRT-SC04 | reverse complement strand
CGAGTTAACCGCGAATCTTGGTGATGGCATAATTTTCAGGTGGCGTATCATGGATGTGATTCATGCATCCAATATTTCCAGGAAAGGAAAGATACGCCATGACAGAGACTACAGTTACACCGCTCATGCGGCCAGGGGAATTTTGCGATCAGCTCACATCGGTTCTGCGCAGTGGCGCTCAGGCGTTGTTGGCCCAGGCCATTGAGGCGGAGGTTGCCAGTTTTATGGCCTGCCATGCTCAAGAACAGCTTGAGGATGGGCGTGCGCGGCTTGTGCGTCACGGGCATTTACCCGAGCGGGAAATCCAGACCGGGATTGGGGCGGTTAAAATCAGGCAGCCTCGTGTTCGGGATCGCGCGGGCAAGACGCGGGATCGGCTTTTGTTTCTGCCCACAGTCGCGCCTAAATACATGCGCCGCAGCAAAAGCCTGGATGCGCTTATTCCCTGGCTCTATTTGAAGGGTGTGTCCTCGGGCGATTTCCAGGCGGCGCTCAGTGCCTTGCTGGGGGCGGATGCGCCCAATCTGTCCGGCGATACGGTTCTGCGGTTGCGCAAAGTCTGGCAGGCGGAACTCAGCGCTTTTGAAAAGCGGGATTTAGCGGCCCGAAATTACGTTTATATCTGGGCGGACGGGGTCTACTTTCAGGCCCCAATGGAGCAGGAAAGCCAATGTATTCTGGTTATTATCGGGGCGACGCCTGAGGGAAAGAAGGAGCTTGTCGGCTTTACCGATGGCTACCGTGAAAGCACGCAAAGCTGGCGTGAACTACTCCTTGATCTAAAGGCCCGTGGCCTGAATACCCCACCTAAAC
>JPUR01000188.1 GCA_001321835.1 Marinosulfonomonas sp. PRT-SC04 | reverse complement strand
CCATACCAAATTTTATCACCGATTTCACGTGGTTTGGACAACAAAATATCGTTACAAGGTTTTGCGCGGTCCGATGCGCGAACGTATCCGTGAGATTATCCGCCAAACCTGTCAGGAACTTGGCGTGCATATCGAGAAAGGCGTTCTGTCGACAGATCACGTGCATATGTTCATTTCTGTCCCGCCCCATCTTGCCCTGTCAAAAGTGATGATGCGGATCAAAGGGCGGTCATCCTATAAGATACAACGCGAATTTCCAGAGTTGCGCAAACGCTATTG
Source organism: Marinosulfonomonas sp. PRT-SC04 (assembly GCA_001321835.1). The sequence goes on along the minus strand of JPUR01000188.1, from coordinate 22 downwards.
GGGTCAGCGGTTTTGGGCGCGG
>JPUR01000187.1 GCA_001321835.1 Marinosulfonomonas sp. PRT-SC04 | reverse complement strand
GCCATACCAAATTTTATCACCGATTTCACGTGGTTTGGACAACAAAATATCGTTACAAGGTTTTGCGCGGTCCGATGCGCGAACGTATCCGTGAGATTATCCGCCAAACCTGTCAGGAACTTGGCGTGCATATCGAGAAAGGCGTTCTGTCGACAGATCACGTGCATATGTTCATTTCTGTCCCGCCCCATCTTGCCCTGTCAAAAGTGATGATGCGGATCAAAGGGCGGTCATCCTATAAGATACAACGCGAATTTCCAGAGTTGCGCAAACGCTATTGGGGTCAGCGGTTTTGGGCGCGG
>JPUR01000186.1 GCA_001321835.1 Marinosulfonomonas sp. PRT-SC04 | reverse complement strand
AATTTCCGCATCATATCACATCAGAACTTTCGGGTATTGGAGTGAGAGGGGTATACAAGGTTTTGCGCGGTCCGATGCGCGAACGTATCCGTGAGATTATCCGCCAAACCTGTCAGGAACTTGGCGTGCATATCGAGAAAGGCGTTCTGTCGACAGATCACGTGCATATGTTCATTTCTGTCCCGCCCCATCTTGCCCTGTCAAAAGTGATGATGCGGATCAAAGGGCGGTCATCCTATAAGATACAACGCGAATTTCCAGAGTTGCGCAAACGCTATTGGGGTCAGCGGTTTTGGGCGCGG
>JPUR01000185.1 GCA_001321835.1 Marinosulfonomonas sp. PRT-SC04 | reverse complement strand
GCAGGCCATAAAACTGGCAACCTCCGCCTCAATGGCCTGGGCCAACAACGCCTGAGCGCCACTGCGCAGAACCGATGTGAGCTGATCGCAAAATTCCCCTGGCCGCATGAGCGGTGTAACTGTAGTCTCTGTCATGGCGTATCTTTCCTTTCCTGGAAATATTGGATGCATGAATCACATCCATGATACGCCACCTGAAAATTATGCCATCACCAAGATTCGCGGTTAACTCGCGCCATTAAGGATAGCAGATAGTTAGCATATTTTCGCCATGCACTGTAAGCCATTGATATTATAGGTGTTGTAGGTCGGTCAAGTTAGCGAAACGTTAGGTTTCAGAATTTCAAATCACGAAAAAGGCAGGGTTTCATCCCTGCCTTTTTTATTTGCAAATTGGGTGTACCAAAAAAACATTTATGCCTTCGGCGAGGATATTTTACGGAACAAAAATGTTCACTCGTCCGGCGCAATCAGCCCCAGCCCGCGTAAATAAATTCCAATGCCGCTTTCAAGCAGATCCTCGGCCGGAAACGGGCTTTGGGTGCCGGGTGATCCGCGCGCAAACAACTCGACCACCCCGTGGCTCATTGCCCAAATATGGGCAGCGACCATCGAGGCCGGCGGACGTTTATCGGCGGGCATATGGCTGGTCAATTGGGCTGCGGCTAAATCCAGTTGGCCAAGCGCGTGTTGGGCGGCCTGCGCCAGATCGGAATTTCGGTTGATCGAGATGCCGCTCTCAAACATTGCCACGTAATGCCCCGGATATTTACGCGCAAAGGCCAAATAGGCGCGGCCAGTGCTTTCAAACGCCTGCAGGCCATTGTGGTTTTTACTGGTGGCATATTCCATCAAATCGCCGAAAATCCGGTAGCCTTCAAGGGCAGCGCCGGCAATCAGATCTTCGCGGCCAGAAAAGTGGCGGTACACGGCGGCGGGGGTGACGCCTGCCTGTTTTGCGGCCTCGGATAGGGTGAAACCGTTCGGCCCTTTTTCCTCGATCAGTTTGACCGCCGCCTCGATCAGGGCGCTGCGCAAATTGCCGTGGTGATAGCCGCGTTTACGCATCTAGTGCGGGTACTTTATCAATGTGTTGGGGACTTTGGCGATCAGAATAGGCCATGGATTAATCTACCCACATTTCTGGCCCACCAGCGATTTTATTGTCTGGTGCGCAGGCCACGGATGTATCCTTGCCCGCATAGTCAATTTGGCTCAGAACGGTGCGGATAACCGCAAGACGGGCGCGGCGTTTGTCGTCGGAGCGGATGATGGTCCAAGGGCTTGTGGCATTGTGGCTGCGCTTGAAGGTTTCCTCAATCGCATTAGAATAAGCCTGCCAGCGTTTCAGCCCTTCAACGTCAATCCAGCTTAGTTTCCATTGCTTTAGCGGGTCTTTCTCACGTGATAAAAATCGCCGTAACTGCTCAGCGCGGCCAACATTCAACCAGATTTTGGCAAAATGAATACCCTCATCCACCAGCATGTCTTCAAACTCTGGCAGTTGCGAGAAAAAGCTTTGGCGCTGCTGTGGGGTACAAAATTCAAACACATGTTCCACCACGCCGCGATTGTACCATGAGCGATCAAACAAGGTGATTTCGCCACCAGCAGGCAGATGCGAAATATAGCGTTGGAAATACCATTGCGTGCTCTCGCGATCCGAAGGTTTGGACAGCGCCACGACCCGCGCGATGCGTGAATTAAGGTTCTCGCGTATCCGCTTGATTGCGCCACCTTTTCCGGCAGCATCACGGCCCTCAAACACCACGGCGACCCGTGCATTTGTGGCCTTGACCCAAGCCTGAAATTTGACCAGTTCAATTTGCAGCGCCGCCATTTCGACCTCATATTCGGCACGCTTCATCCGCTTGGCGTAGGGGAAACTGGCGGCTAGAATGTCGTTCTTGCCACCCTTTAAAATGGCCTCGCGCAGATCGGCGGACGCATCCTCGTTGAAAAATTTCGAAATCGCGCCATCGAAAGGAAGGGTCATGAAAGGCTCCTTAATGCTATCCGCGCAGGTCGGTGGTTTCTTGACCAATCATAGCCTGATCGAACGGTGTGGTCAGATATATTTCGCTGATCCAGTTGGTATAGAGCAAATGTCCGTGACTGCGCCAACGGTTTTGTGGCGGCTGGGTTGGGTCATCATTTGGGTAGTAATTGACCGGTAGATTGATCGGTTTGCCAGAGGCAACATCGCGGTCATATTCCCCCTTCAGGCTGGCAGTATCATATTCAAAATGGTTGAAAATATACAGCGCACGATGGGCGCTATCCTCAACCAGACAAGGGCCAACCTCGTCACTGCCAAGCAATGTCACCAGCCCGTTTTGGGTGTTAATTTCGCGCTGCTTCATTTCAGTCCAGCGGCTCACAGGGATCACGCAATCATCGGAAAATCCGCGTAAATAAGGCGAGGAGGGGTGCAGGTTTTTATGCCGAAAACAGCCAAACGCCTTGGTGTCCAGCATGTGTTTTTGCACGCCGTGAAAATGGTTGATCATCGCCATGCCGCCCCAACAGACCCCAAAAGTCGAATGCACATGGCCTTGGGTCCAGTCGAAAATCTCACGCAGCTCGTCCCAATAGGTGACATCCTCGAATGCCAAATGTTCAATCGGCGCACCGGTGATGATTAACCCGTCAAATTTTTGGTCCTTAATCTCTTGAAAAGGCAGATAAAATTCGCCCATATGCGAGGCCGACGTGGTTTTACTAACATGCCCCGACATCCGGATCAGCACCAGATCCAACTGCAAAGGCGTGGCGCCAATCAGCCGGGCAAACTGGGTTTCCGTGGCAATTTTCTGCGGCATCAGATTGAGCAGGCCAATTTTCAGCGGCCGAATATCTTGCCGGTCCGCCTGTGTTCGGCTCATCACCATCACGCCCTCATTTGTCAGCGTGTCATAGGCGGGCAGGGTGGAGGGAATTCTAATCGGCATGTTTAAATCCTAACCTGCGGCCGCAATCGCATTGGCAATCAAGGCGTTAAAATCATCGGTGGTGGCAACCTTGGCAACGTCTTCGGCGGTGACGGTGACACCCCAGTTTTTCGCCATCGCACGGTAGCGGGGTTGGCGATGCGACAGCGCCTCGCCGTACCCCCAGCGAATGAAATCATTAGGGTCGACCTCGGCCTCGGCACAGCCCTTCAAATCAAGATATCTACGCCACATATCACGCATGATTTCGGGGGGGTAATACATCGGTTTTGGTGCTGCATTAAAGCGCTGAACCAGCTGCTCTGAATGGGCTTCACTGCCCTTGATCCAGACCAGCAACAGGGTGTCGGACAGGTGTCGCAACACCGGATCATTCGGATCTTCAGGGTCCACAACTTCGCAGATCGAGCCGCCGGTGTCGCAGATGAAATTGTCATATTTATATAGCTCATGCGAGCGATTGACGAAATATCCAGTGTCGCTGAGCGCATTGATTTCAGCAGTGCGATGCTGGTCTTGGCGCTGCATATAGTCCTCAAACGCCAAGCCACCTTTGGCCAGATCACCGGGCTTGCCCATATAACTTGAGAGCGGCGCCAAATCATTGAAACTGATGTTGGAGGAAATATCGATGCTGTCACTGCGCAAAAGCCCGGCCAGAAACGGGTTTTTCAGCGCCTCATGCTTTAGGTTATCAACGATATAGTCGCCCATATACCGCGTGCCGATCCGGTAATCGACGTTGTAGTGAAACCATGTGCCACTGGCATGTAGCGCAGTTGCCAGATGGGTTTTACCTAGGCCGGACATGCCAAACAAGGCCACGCGTTTGTGGGTGGCATTTGTCCAGTCGCGGGCGGATTTATAGATCATGGTTTAACCCTTTGATGTGCTTGATCCTTTGGTATCCAGCCAAAGGGGCAGGGTCAAACAAAAAGCCCCGCCGGATTTGGGCGGGGCTTTGGTATGCTATGGTGTCGTTATTTAAAAGTTGACGCCAATTTTCAAGCCCATAGCGATGGCACTATTGCCCGCAAAATTCGAGCCAATAGATGTGGTTGTCGCATCGCCAATCTTAATGTAGCGAATGCCACCAGTGATTTTCACATTGTTTACTTTATAGGTCGCGGCCAACCCGATGCTTTTATTGCCATCGGTTGGTCCAAGGTTTCCGACGGGAACACCGCCATCGTTTTCATAACCCAGTATGACGGCACCGGACCATTTGTCGCTAAACTTGCGTCCAACTCCTAATGTGTACGAGATGGTGTTGGATTTGCCGTCTGCAAGGGTTCCTAATGCATAATCTGGTGGCGAAATATTAAAGGCCGTCCATTCAACCCAGCGGATTGAGCCAAAGACCAATGTATCTTTTGCCACACCTGACTGGAATTCTAGGTTCCATGATTTTGGTATTATCACATCAAAGGACGTTCCTGCATTGTCGGAGAGCGAATGTGTGATTTCAGAGTTGTGTGTCAAAGCTATACGCAGTGCGATTTCAGGTTTTTCATAGGCGACGCCAAAGGCATAACCATAGGCAATGTCTGTCCCGACGTGGAGGCTATAGCTGGCGACGCCAGGTAAAGGGGCCTGCCCAACAACATTTAAATCTGCGGTTACCGACTGGGCCCGCAATCCGCCATAAATGCTTACATTGCTAGGGAATTTGTAACGTAAGAACCCTGTAACTGCATGGGAATTAAGCGTTGCTGTAGACCCAGCGAATGGATATGCACCGGCCGAGGGGTAGGCGACATTTGCGCCGATAGGTTGGTCCACAATCAACGCAAATGACAGATTTTCGCCGAGGTCTTGCTTGTAACTAAAGGAATAGTTTTGGTAGCTGGCAGCCATATCGCCACTTGGAATCACGCCACCAAAAGTACCGGAAACTGATGGGCTTACTGTGGAGAACGTGACTTCACCATATGTGCCTTCTTCGAATAATACGCCAACTGATTGGCTGGAACGTTCAATCCCACCAGCAAAAGCAGTGCCTGCCGTTAATGCGATCCCCGCTACAGTAATCTTTAGTAGGTGTTTCATGTTCATCTCCCCTGAGTGTTTTTTATTAAACCTAGCCTGTGACGGAATGTCGCGTCAATTAATGACGCTGCGTCAGCGAATTTTGTGACGTAGAGTTACCATTTTGCACTGTGTTCCTGAACCGAGGCTCGGATCGTGATGGTATTTGCCAAAAATATAATGGCCGCCCCAATGAAAACATACATATTTAGGGGCTCGCTGTAAAATAACGCACCGACGATGGCGATCAGCGGCAGCCGGACAAAGTCAAACGGCATGACAGTGCTGGCGGGCGCGATGGTTAATGCCTTGGTCACACAGAAATGCGCCAGCAAACCGGCCGTGCCAATCAGCATCAGCCACGGCGCGGTCACGCTTGAGGGCAGCTGGATATCGCCATCATATCCCGCACAGATCAGCCCGAACACCGCCTGCATCACCACCAGCCAGAACAGGATATTGGTCAGGGTGGTGTGACGGGTCAGTTTCTGGGTAAAAATAGCGGTGCCCGCAAAGCAGATCGCCGAAAGCGCTGCCGCCCCCAGCCCCCAAGACAGAGTATCGGGGCTGGGTTGCGCCACGATCAACACGCCGATAAAGCCGGTGATCCCCGCCAACACCCGCACCCGCGTCAAACGTTCGCCCAACAGCAACGGTGATAACGCAATCACCCAGAGCGGCGAGGTGAACTCCAGCGCAAATACTTGCGCCAGCGGGATTGCGGTGAGCGCAAAATACCAGAGGTTTTGGCCAATGAAGTGACAGGTGTTACGGATCAGATGGGTGGGAAAATGCAGCGTATTGATTTGGCCAACTGTGCCTGCAAACCGCGCAACGGCCAACACGATCACAATGCCGATCAAGGATCGGTAGAGCAGCAATTCAAAAGTATCCAACTCGAAACTGACCGCGCGCCCTGCAACGGCCATTGCTGAAAACGACACAATCGCACCAATCATCCAGACGGCGGCCCGCAGGGGCGGGTTTGCCATGATTAATCGACCTCGGAAATACTGTAGCGGCGCGGAATGCCTTGCGTCACACGCATCCAGTTGCTTGATTGGGCCCGCTTTTGGTGCTGGTCAAAATCGGCGCGGCTGGCAAATAGCTCGGCAACTTGGAACCGCCCCTTATGTACCGGGTCCAGCGTGACATCAAAACTGAGGCAGCCTGGCTCAAGACGTGTTAGGTGTATATGTTCGGGCAGGGCCGCTTCAACCTCGGCCAACCGAGACACAGGCACGTCAATATAGCCTGTCAAACTTATTTTTGTTTGTGATAACATTTATGTTCCTTAAATATCCGCGCCGCAGGCAAGAGGTTTCATGCGCTTCGCGCAAGTATATTTAGAGAACAGAAATTATGCAATTGTTAACCAGAATCGCCCTAATGTTTTTATGCGGTACAGGCGGGGACGCCGATGACCGTGAACAGAAATGACATCCTGACCCTAGGCTTGGTTAGGATGTTATTTCTGGTCACTGAAAATTATTCCCACTCAATGGTGCCGGGCGGTTTGCTGGTGATGTCATAGGTAACGCGATTGATGCCTTCGACCTCGTTGATGATACGGGTCGCGGTTTCACCGAGGAATTCATGGCTGAACGGGTAATAATCCGCCGTCATGCCGTCAACCGATGTGACCGCACGCAGAGCACAGGCAAAATCATAGGTGCGGTTATCGCCCATCACACCGACAGTGCGCACCGGCAGGATTACCACAAAGGCTTGCCAAATTTTGTCATACAGCCCGTGTTTACGGATCTGGTCGATGTAAACGGCATCGGCTTTGCGCAAAATCACCAGCTTCTCGCGGGTGATTTCACCGGGGCAACGGATCGCCAAACCTGGGCCTGGAAACGGGTGACGACCAATAAAGGACGCGGGCAGACCCAGCTCACGGCCCAAAGCGCGAACCTCGTCTTTGAACAATTCACGCAGAGGTTCAACCAGTTTCAGGCCCATCTTTTCGGGCAGACCACCAACATTATGGTGGCTCTTAATGGTCACAGACGGACCACCGGAAAACGATACAGATTCAATCACATCGGGATAAAGCGTGCCTTGGGCCAAAAACTTGGCGCCACCCACTTCAGCCGCATACTTTTGAAATACATCAATAAACAGTTTGCCGATGATTTTGCGTTTGGTTTCAGGATCAGACTGACCATCCAACTGCCCCAAGAATAATTCCTGCTCCTCAGCATGGATCAGTGGCATGTGATATTCATCACGGAACATTTTTACCACATCTTCGGCTTCATTCTGGCGCAGCAGGCCGTGGTCAACAAAAACGCAAGTTAACTGATCGCCAATGGCTTCATACAGCAGCACCGCCGCCACCGAGGAATCTACCCCGCCGGACAACCCACAGATCACTTTATTATCGCCAACTTGCTCACGGATTTTACGGATTGCTTCTTCGCGGTACGCGCCCATGGTCCAGTCACCGGTGAAACCGGCCATTTTAATGAAATTCTCGTAGAATCGCGCCCCATTCGGGGTGTGATGCACTTCGGGGTGGAACTGCACGGCGTAAAAACCACGCGAAATATCGGCGGTGATCGCAAATGGCGCGTTCGGCGAGGTGCCGTACACTTCAAATCCAGGTGCTATTTCTGAAACGTGGTCGCCGTGGCTCATCCAGACCTGTTCGCGGTCCTGCTCGCCAGAAAACCAACCCTCAAGCAACGGTAAATGCGCCGGTGTCGGCGTCACATAAGCGCGGCCAAATTCAGCGGTGCCATGACCGGTTTCCACCTTACCACCCAGCATATGTATCATAACCTGCTGGCCATAACAGACGCCAAGAACAGGCACGCCAATTTTAAACAGGCTGGCGGGGGGGCGGGGTGATCCTTCATCAATCACGCTTGAGGGGCCACCGGACAAGATCACGGCTTTGGGCGCGAAATCGGTCAAGAAGCTGTCGGTCACCTTATTAAACGGGTGAATTTCGCAATAGACATTCAGCTCACGCAGACGTCGCGCAATCAGCTGCGTCACTTGTGATCCAAAGTCGATGATAAGAAGGCGGTCATGTGAAATATCTGTCATAATCTGGCAATAGGCGGTGCTTGAGCAATGATCAAGCGGGCGCATGTCGCTTTCCCCCCTGAATGGCCGGATTTTGCGCCTGATCTTGCTGCGATTTGGCGTAATGTGGACAAACATTACATCAATAATAGCAGTTTCAGGGAATCGGGTCATGGCAGAAAAACAGACAAAACGGCGCACGCGCGGCGGCGGCGGAGCGGCTCGGCGAGCAGAACGCACAGCCGTGGTGATCGAGACTGTTAAATATATCGAGCGAAAAATCCCCAATTATGAAATGATGGACGAGGCCACGCTTGAGATCATCGAGCGCAATGCTGAAACCGTGCTGGAAGAGATCGGTGTTAATTTTGTCGACAACCCTGAAGCACTTGAAATCTGGCGTAAAGCCGGGGCAAAGGTTGATGGCGAGCGGGTTTACATTCCTCGGGGAATGGCGCGCGAATTGTGCAAAACTGCGCCTGCTAAATTCACCCAACATGCCCGGAATCCCGAGCGGAACGTTGAAATTGGTGGCGATACTCTGGTGTTGGCGCCGGTTTATGGCCCGCCGTTTGTGCGCGATGCCGATGGTGGCCGTCGCTATGCAACGATGAATGATTTCATCAAATTCGTGAAACTTGGTTATATGTCGAAATATCTGCACCATTCTGGTGGCACGGTTTGCGAGCCAACGGATGTGCCGGTCAACAAGCGGCATTTGGATATGTTGCACGCGCATATGGTTTATTCTGACAAACCGTTCATGGGGTCGGTGACCGAGCCAAGCCGCGCACAAGATTCGATCGAAATGTGCGAAATCCTGTTCGGCAAACAGTTCGTTCAAGACAACACAGTGATGACCTCGCTGATCAATGTGAATTCACCGCTGACCTTTGATTCGATCATGATGGGCGCGATGGAAATTTACGCGCGCAACAATCAGGCTTGCATCCTGTCGCCCTTCATTGTTGGCGGCGCGATGTCACCGGTGTCTGTGGTCGGTACCCTGACCCAAGTTTTGGCCGAAGTTTTGGCCGGTATTGCCTATAATCAGTTGCTGCGGCCCGGTGCGCCGGTGATTTTTGGCTGTTTTGTGACTTCAATTGATATGAATTCGGGCGCACCTACCTTTGGCACGCCAGAAGCTACACAAATCCTTAACGGAGCAGGGCAGTTGGCACGTCGCCTTAACCTTCCGTTTAGGTCTGGAGGCGGGCTTTGTGGCTCAAAACTGCCAGATGCGCAGGCTGCGTATGAAACCGCCCACACTCATACTGCGGCTTTGTTTGGCGGGGTTAACTTTATGTTACACGCTTGTGGTTGGCTCGAAGGCGGGCTGGTGGCCAGTTTCGAGAAGTTTGTCATGGATGCAGATCAGCTGGGAATTTTGCATCGGCTGGCCGCTGGGGTTGCCAATGATGAAAACGCCCAAGCGATGGATGCCATTCGTGAAGTCGGGCCGGGCGGGCATTTTCTGGGCTGTGAACACACCCAAGAAAATTTCAAAGAGGCGTTCTGGCGCACTGATCTGCTGGATTATAAGCCATTTGAAACTTGGGATGAAGAAGGCGCGCAAGACACTCAAGCCTTGGCCAAAAAACGGGTTACAAAATTGTTGAACGATTATCAGCAACCCGCCTTAGACCCAGCAATTGCTGCGGCTTTGGATGAATACATCAAGGCTAAAAAAGCCTCGATGCCGGATTCATTGGTCTAAAACACGCCGCTAGGACGGTTTGGCGCAGGCCTGCATTAAGCGGACTTCGCCCATCAATGCAATCAAGACCAAAACGTGACGGGTGATGCTGTAAGTGGCGTCGCCCGTTATGCGTTTATCCTCCAAAAAAGTCTCCTCGGCCATCAGTTTTGCCACTGCCTGTGCTGGGGATGGCATCGCTGTCGAGCGCAGAAGCTTTTGTAGATCCCGCTTGCGGCTGTAATCTGTCATCCCGAAACGGGCGGCGCGGATCAATAGGCGGGGTCGGTACAGGGTCTTTAGCATGCTCATCAGGTCAGTCATTGGTATAGCTCCTTGGTGTAATTGCCACCATATTTACGCAATCTAGACGTGTGTTGCGCATTGTTGCCAATGTCCGAACGCACCTTTCAGAAAGGTTTATATATTAGCGTTAATGCTAGGGATCGTTACGTTCGTTAACCATCACGTAACACTCGTAGCCAAAGCTACCGGCAGATATTGGTGCAACGCAAAGGAGAGTTTTATGGGGGCGCAGACACCGCGAATAATCGATGTGGGCATGATCCCGGAATGGGTTCCGAAAGCGGCGCAACGTTATTTGCAACACACCAAACAGGGCATTTCAATCCGTGCAGTTGCACGCGATGCTGGATGCCATGCTTCGACAATTTTGCGCCAGATTAGGCGTTATGAAAACCGGCGCGACGATCCGTTGGTTGATGAAGCACTGCGGGTACTTGGGCATCAGCACTTTTCAGAAAAATCGACACGAACAACCAAGGAGACGCCTGCAATGAGCGCACCAATCCGACATTTGGAATTGAAAACAGACGATGCAACCCTGAACCGCGAGGCCCGCCGTATCTTGCGCCGCCTGTGCAAAACTGGGGCGGTGTTGGCCATTGCGCCGGAAATGGAAAAGGCAGTGGTGGTGCGTGATTTACCAAGCGGTGAAACCACCCGCACCGCTGTCGTCGACCGGCAAGTGGCCCAAGCGATGGCGCTGAAAGATTGGATTACCTGTGTAAAACAAGGGCGTATCTCAAGATATGGCATCACCACAGCCGGACGTTCGGCCCTGAAACGATTACTGGCCGAGACAGAAAATGGCGGTGTTGCGGATGCCCAAAATCCGTTTGGCGAGCAGCACAGGATCTGGGAAGAGAAGAACGTTTCTGAGGGCGGCGCGCGGTGCGCTATAATGTGGCAGAATCGCCCTTGGCGACGTTGGCGCGGCGCAAGGATAAAAATGGCAAACGTTTTTTGAGCGACGGGCTGGTTGCTGCGGGGGAGCGGCTGCGTGAAGATTTTGAGTTGGCGCAAATGGGCCCACGGGTGGCGCAAAACTGGGAACGGTTTTTAACAGGTGGCTCGGGGGGTGGTTTTGCCAATGACAGCGGGGTTGGCGATGGGCCAACCGGGGCGCGGGATCGGGTGTCAGAGGCGCTGCGCGATCTGGGGCCTGGGCTTGGCGATGTGGTGTTGCGCTGTTGCTGCTACCTTGAAGGTATGGAAGTTGCCGAGCGTCGCATGGGCTGGTCGGCGCGTTCAGGTAAGATCGTGCTGCGGATTGCTTTGCAGCGCCTGAAGCAGCATTACGATGATAAATATGGCCCACATGGGCGGATGATTGGCTAATTTATACTTCATTAACAGAACATTAACAGAAAAGGCCCGCCAAATCTCGGCGGGCCTTTTCGTTGATCGGATACTCGAATCAGGCGTTGGCTTTAAGCCATGCCATCACGGTTTCAGGTGCTGATTTGCCATAAGGATCGGCACCGTGGTTGTCTTCGCGGCCAGGCTCTTCAAACCATGCTTCAACCACACCATCCTTGATCACAGCGGCGTAACGCCATGTGCGCAGGCCAAATCCGATGTTGGATTTATCAACCAGCATGCCCATTTGGCGGGTAAATTCGCCAGCGCCATCTGGGATCACTTTGATGTTTTTGATGTCTTGGTCACGCGCCCATTTGTTCATCACAAAGGTGTCGTTCACAGCCAGACAATAGATTTCATCAATGCCTTGGGCCTGAAAATCGGCAAAACCGTTCTCATAGCCTGGCAGCTGATAGGTGGAGCAGGTCGGGGTAAAGGCACCGGGCAGCGCGAACAGCACAACGCGTTTGCCTTTGAAGTAATCATCGGTGGTTTTATCTTCCCATTTGAACGGGTTGTCACCGCCGATGCTCTCGTCGCGCACGCGGGTGTGAAAGGTGATTTTGGGCAGGGTTACACCAGTTTTCATAACATGTTCCTTAATTTGACTGTTTTGGTCGAATATATTGTCGCAAACCTATTATGATTCTAAAATGGGATCAAACATGAATATCAACCAAACGGCAAAAAGGGCCGCTGTTTCCAGCCGCCCCCTTTGATTTTATAGCCGGTTTTCTTAGTCAGCAGCCCGTGTCAGCCCTGCCTTAAAGACAAATCCGGCCAGCGCACCACCGATTAATGGGGCGGCGAAAAACAGCCATAGATCAGCGATCGCCTTGCCGCCGACGAATATGGCCGGACCGAAGGAGCGCGCTGGATTGACCGAAACACCGGTGACATTGATTCCGACCAAATGGATACCCACCAGCGTCAAACCGATTGCCAAACCGGCCATCATGGCCGGTGCGCCGTCTTGGGTTGCGCCCAGAATCACCGTGACAAAGGTAAACGTCGCCACCAATTCGAAAATCAGCGCGGCCGTTAGGGAATATTCGCCCAGATAACCGGCGCCAAAGCCGTTTTGGCCCAACCCGTTTTCAGCAACCGAATAGTCGGCCTTGCCGGTGGCGATCAGCATGACAACCAGCGCAGCAACGCTGGCACCGCCGATTTGAGCGATGAAATATTGGCCAAACTCAGCCAGTGTCATCCGCCCTGATGTGACCATGCCCAGTGACACGGCAGGGTTTAGATGTGCGCCTGAAATCGCACCTATTGAATAGGCCGCGGCCACAATCGAGAGGCCAAAGGCCAGCGAAATGCCTAACATTCCGATTTGATCCCCCATTAAAACGGCCGATCCGACCCCAAAAAACACCAATATGAATGTGCCGAACGCTTCTGCGATCATCTTTTTCATTGGTTGAACTCCCTCGTAAATTTGTTACTAGTCATATTACCGATGCGCCTGTAAATTGCGTGTTGGTACGCCACTGCATACCGCCTTTACTGATGAGAAATTAGGGGAATATCTGATGCGAGACCTCAAAATTCCAGAACAGCGCCATCCGGAAAAAGCCCGTAAACCGGACAATGCACAGCCGAAAAAACCCAGCTGGATCAGGGTGAAGGCGCCCGGTGGGGCTGGTTATGCCAAAACGCGCAAGATTATGCGCGAGCATGGGCTGGTCACGGTTTGCGAAGAAGCGGGCTGCCCGAATGTGGGCGAATGTTGGAATCAGGGCCACGCCACCATGATGATCATGGGCGAAGTCTGCACGCGGTCCTGTAGTTTTTGTAACATCGCCACCGGTAAACCGCCTGAAGGGTTGGATGTGTTCGAGCCAGGTCGCGTTGCGGACGCGGTTAAAAAATTGGGCTTGAAACATGTGGTGATCACCTCGGTTGATCGCGATGATATTGAAGATGGCGGGGCAGAACATTTTGCCCAAACCATTCGCGCCATTCGCCGTCAAGCTCCTGATACCACTATTGAAATTCTGACCCCGGATTTTCTGAAATGTGCACCTGAGGTGCTGGAAATTGTGGTCAAAGCCAAACCTGATGTGTTCAATCACAACCTTGAAACCGTACCGGGGCTGTATCCCGAAGTGCGGGCAGGGGCGCGGTATTTCCATTCCTTGCGCCTGTTGCAACGGGTAAAAGAGCTGGACCCGAGCATGTTTACCAAATCCGGCATCATGGTCGGATTGGGTGAAAATGAGTTGGCCGTGCGCCAAGTGATGGACGACATGCGGGCGGCGGATGTGGATTTTCTGACCATTGGCCAGTATTTGCAGCCAACGCCAAAACACCACGCGGTGGAACGGTTTGTCACACCGGACGAGTTTAAATCCTATGAAAAAGCCGCTTATGGCAAAGGATTTTTGATGGTTTCTGCCACGCCATTGACCCGCTCCAGCTATCACGCTGGCGATGATTTCGCCCAGCTGCGGGCGGCGCGTTTGAAAAAACTTGGCCAAGCATAAGAACAGCGGCGCTGTTTGCATTGACATAACGCGCCGCAGATCCATAAGAATTTAATAAATTGTTAAGGGAGCATGAACAATGACTAATTTTTCACGCTGCCAATCGCTGGCACTGATGGGGGCTGCGATCGCGGCCCCAATGATGGCGGCGCCGGCCTTTGCCAGCACCAAACTGAAGGTCGGCGCGCTGCGCTTCACCAGTCACGCCGCCAGTTTTGTGGCGTTTGAGCGCGGCTACTTTGCCGCCGAAGGTCTGGATGTCGAGTTTAAATTCTTCCAAGCGGCTCAGCCGATGGCGGTGGCGATTGCCTCCGAAGATGTGGATTACGCGGTCACCGCGATTTCCGGTGGTTTGGTATCGCTGGCCGAAAAAGGCGCTGCCAAAGTGATCGGTGGGGCTTTGTCCGAGGAAGACGGCATCGATGGCCAGCTGATCCTCGCCAGCAACGCCGCATTCGAGGCCGGTTTGACCGACCCAAGCAAGCTGGATGGCAAGTCTTTTGGCATCACCCAAGCCGGTTCATCATTCCATTATATGGGCGCTCAAATCGCCGCCAAAGAGGGAATTTCGATGAAGTTCAAACCTCTGAATAAGGTTGGTGCAGTGATCGGTGCGCTGAAATCTGGCCAGATTGATGCGTGGTCAATTGTGCCGCATATTGCCAAAGGCTTGGCCGGGGCCGGTGCTGTTAAGCATCATCGGCAAAGTGTCTGATTACATTCCAAATTATCAGGTTACCACTGTGTTCACTTCGGCCAAAGCGGCCGCCAATGAGCGCGCCAAAACCGAAGCCTTCTTGCGGGCATTTGCCAAGGGTGCTGCTGATTTCAACGCGGCATTGGTTGATAAATCTGCTGGCGATGAAGCGGCGATGGACATGGTTAATCTGGTGCATAAATATGTCTACGCAGACAAGCCAATTGAGAAGGCTGAAAAATCCATTCGCAATGACGCGATGCGGATCAATGCGGGCGCTGCTTTGAATGCGGCTTCGGTTAAAGATCAGCTGAACTGGTTCAAATCCGAGGGCATGGTCAAAGACAGCATCACCTATGAAACACTGGTTGACGACAGCTATGTCGACAACATGATGTAAACGGATGGGGGCCGGATTTGGCCCCCGAACACCCTGATGGATTTGAAAATTGAGGCCCTGACGCACCGATATGGGCGGTGGTTTCAACAGGTGGACGCAACACTTTAATCTTTAGGAAAAGATGGAGTGTTCAAAATGAAGTATCGCCGCCGTATTTATTACTCAGCCGAACAGCGTGCTGAG
>JPUR01000184.1 GCA_001321835.1 Marinosulfonomonas sp. PRT-SC04 | reverse complement strand
AACCCTGTGACACGGAATTCTGAACACCCTCCAACCCCGTGTTGCTCGTTCACCTTGGAAGCCAATTCTTATGGCTCATTGTCAATGTTGCTACCTTAGGGTTGCTATACAGCATCAGACTAACTTTCATAAGTAACACTCGGACGTAGGCATGGATGTTCTGTTTCGTGTGAAAATCACAGCGTTCGCCTGAACGTCAGTTACTTTTCTAACCTGTTCTTTCTCAAATAGGCAGTTCGTGCGCAAAATGGCGTGTTCCATGATATTTTTTACTTTCCAAATAAGTATGGCATTTTGACGAGCGCACTATAGGGCAGCTGAGATAATAAGAAGAGCGAAAATCATAGATTCGGCTTGATGGTCGATGAAAATGCGCGATATTGGTCATATGAGTTTACCAATATATCGCGCATTTGCATCGTTAAGGAGCACGTAATGGTCGTTATCACCGAAATCGCCGATCTTAAGAAAATCTACAAACGCCGTGTGCCAAAGATGTTCTATGATTACGCCGAAAGCGGCAGTTGGACTGAGCAAACTTTCCGTGAGAATTCCTCTGATTTTGATTTGATCCGGCTGCGGCAACGGGTGGCGACCGACATGACCAATCGCACCACCGCGACCAAGATGATCGGCGAAGATGTGTCGATGCCTGTCGCCTTGGCGCCCGTTGGGTTGACCGGCATGCAATGTGCCGATGGCGAGATTAAAGCGGCGAAAGCGGCTGAGAAGTTCGGGGTGCCGTTTACCCTGTCGACGATGTCGATTTGCTCGATCGAGGATGTGGCCGAGAACACCAGCAAGCCGTTTTGGTTTCAGGTTTACACCCTGAAGGATGAGGATTTCATGCGTCGGTTGTTTGATCGGGCGCGGGCTGCGAATTGTTCGGCGATTGTGATTACGGTTGATCTGCAATTGTTGGGGCAGCGGCATAAAGATTTGAAAAACGGCTTGTCCGCGCCGCCCAAACTGACGGTGAAATCAATCGCCAATATGATGACCAAAGTGCATTGGGGCCTTGGCATGTTGGGCACCAAGCGGCGGTTTTTTGGCAATATCGTTGGCCATGCTTCTGGGGTGACGGACCCGTCGTCATTGTCGGAATGGACCGCGACGGCGTTTGATCAGACGCTTGATTGGGAGCGGATCAAGCAGTTCAAAAAGATGTGGGGCGGCAAGGTGATCCTGAAGGGGATTTTGGATGTTGAAGACGCCAAAATGGCCGTAAATGTTGGGGTTGATGCGATTATTGTGTCGAACCACGGCGGGCGGCAATTGGATGGTGCGCTCAGCTCGATCCGCGCGTTAGGGCCGATTTTGGATGCGGTTGGCGACAAGGTAGAGGTGCATTTGGACAGCGGCATTCGCAGCGGTCAGGACGTGCTAAAGGCGATGGCGATGGGGGCCAAGGGCACCTATATTGGCCGCGCTTACACCTATGGTTTGGGGGCGATGGGCGAGGCTGGCGTCACCAAAGCGCTTGAGGTGATCCACCGCGAATTGGATTTGACGATGGCGCTGTGCGGGCGTCAATCGGTTGAAGGTTTGGACCGTAATGTGCTGCTGGTTCCAAAAGGGTTTAGCGGCGAGTGGGAGTGATGCGTGACGCATTGCGGCGAACGATCATTCAGGTTTGCGATGCTAAAATCACCAGCAAAGGTGAGGGGGTTGGCCTGTCGTTCTATGCGTTTTTCAAGAACCGCAATGACGAGCCTGCGCTGTTGATGGAGGCCGCAAGGTGGTGGATTGAGCTCCATGAGCTGGATCATTTTGAGAAGGCCGTGAAGATCAAGGCGATGGTGCTGGCGGGGGATTAGCGGCTGATTTACATACGTGCAAGGCCCATGCCGACAAGCATCATTGCGATCAGTGGCAGACTGAGGGCTTGAAAGATGCGGTAATAATAGCGGCTGGTCCGGCTCAATTCTGAGCGTCTTTGATAGATGGTTCTGAAGCTGATGTGTTTGGGTTTTGTGATCATCACGGCAATCCGAATGGGACCATTAAGATAAACAAGACCAGCATATACGGGTCCATCCAGTCAGGCGCGCGGACAAACCCGAAATTATAGGCCCATGCCGTGTTAACGCTCAGCGTCAAAGTGAAAGTTGTAAGCGCCAGTGTCTGAAACGGTTTCATCGTGGTCTCCTGTTATTGCTTAGCAACAGGTTAACAATTCAACTTTGGCGTTAATGTGGCGCTGGCAAGGAACTTGTAAGATCGCTGCTGGGATGGCTGGGCACATTGGTGAAATTTGTGCGCGCTCATGCTGTCTATTTCCCCCCTTCACATCCCCCCCATTTACGTTTATACGCGCGGCTTCACGCGGGACTACACCCTTGGAGGAGCCCGCACTAACCTAGGAGAATTATCATGGCCAAAGAGATCCCAGATCTTATCGCCGACGAACGTAAGGGGACAGGCAAGGGGGCCGCCCGCCAAGCACGCCGCGACGGACTTGTTCCAGGTGTTGTTTATGGTGGCGGCATTGATCCATTGCCGATCACGATCCCATACAACAAACTGTTCAAAATGCTCAAGGCTGGTGGCTTCATGGCCACCCTGTTCAACCTGAAAGTTGAAGGCCATGATGATGTGCGCGTGGTTTGCCGCGACGTTCAGCGCGATGTTGTCAAAGATTTGCCAACTCACATTGATTTGCTGCGTCTGCACCGCGATAGCCGCATTGATATGGCGATCCACGTTGAGTTTATCAACGAGGAAGAATGCGTTGGTCTGGCCAAAGGTGGCGTTCTGACCATCGTGCGTCCAGAAGTTGAACTGAACGTTCTGGCTGGCGATATTCCAAGCCATATCACTGTCGATCTGGCCGGTCTGGATGTTGGCGATACCATCACCATTTCCAGCGTTACTCTGCCAGAAGGCGTGACACCGACAATCACTGATCGTGACTTTGTGATTGCCAATGTTCAGGCGCCAACTGTTGCAGTTGAAGAAATCGAGCCAACTGATGCGGCCGAAGTTGCTGCACCTGAAGGCGACGCAGCTGAGGGCGGCGAAGAGTAATCCTTCCCGACTTTTGCGAAAGATAACAGCACGGGGCCAATTGGTCCCGTGTTTGCGTTAAGCGGTGCCGCCAACCCGTTTAAAAACCACCACAGAGCCGCTTGATCCGGTTGTGCAATAGGTCAGCCCCGAGGCCGACATTTGGTCGAAAATCTGCTGGATCACCTGATCGGGGTACAGTTTCGGGTGCAATTCTATCACCAGTAATCTGACATGTGCAGGCCAGACCGCGTCAAATAACCCTTGCTCACCGCCCTCGATATCCATGATCACCACCGTGGGTTTATGCTCCTGCATCAGCTCGCCGATTTTAATGGCAGGGACATCGACGGTTTTGGTAGATTTCCATTTCTTAGCCATTGTCGCATTCAGAGACGAGGCCCAAAAGGCGGCGGTCAGGTGAAAACTGACGTGATCATCGGCAAAATCATCCGGCACCACGGCGGCATTGACCACCGTTACACCTTCGATCAGGTTGTCGGTTAGATTTTTCTCGACGACAGGCACCATTTTTGGACTGGCCTCAACGCTCAGCAGGTTGTCTCCACCAATCCGGCTGGCAATCTGCATGTCAAATAGCCGGCCCCCGATCCCAGCTCCAGCACGCGGTCAGTTTCAACGATATGTTTGCGGATCGCGGTGGTTTCGTCACCCTCATAACGGCCGGTTTCGATTGATTGGCGGATGCTGGGGTTGATCAAATGATCCGGCAGATACAGCCGGTAGCCGTTTATCAAAAAATTGGCCAAATCGACATTCCTTTGTTCGGTTTGTAGCGTTGCAACCTGCCTAGCATTTTCCCTATACTGATGCAGTAAGATTCAATTGGAGAAATGCGCGTGCGCCTATTTGTTGGCCTTGGAAACCCTGGTGCGAAATATGCGCACAATCGTCATAATGTCGGCTTTATGGCGCTGGATCGTATTCAGTCGGATCATGGCTTTGCCCCGTGGCGAAAGAAATTTCAGGGGCGGGTTAGCGAGGGGCGGCTGGGGCGCGAAAAGGTGATCTTGCTAAAACCTGAAACCTTCATGAATCTGTCGGGCCAAGCGGTCGGCGAGGCGATGCGGTTTTATAAACTGACCTCTGAAGATGTGATGGTGTTTCATGACGAGCTGGATCTGGCGCCGGGTAAAATACGTGTAAAACAGGGCGGCGGTCATGCCGGACACAACGGTTTACGCTCCATGCATCAACACATCACTGAGGCCTACGGACGGGTGCGGATCGGCATTGGTCATCCGGGTCACAAGGACCGTGTTGCAGGTTATGTGCTGCATGATTTTGCTCGCAGTGATGCGGACTGGCTGGATGATTTGATGCGCGGAATTGAAGATGGCGTGGTGTTTTTAGCCGAGGGCGACAGCGCGAAATTTTTGAATGCGATTGGTCTGCGAATGGGGCCACCCGCAAAGCCCAAGAAGGCTGCAAAGCCACAGGCCGCCGAGAACCCGACGCAGGATACAGAGCCTGACGAGCGGAGCAAGATGCAGAAACTTATGGATAAATTCAAATAGGGCAGGTCAATGAGCAAGGCAAAATGGGAATTCTGGATCGACCGCGGCGGCACCTTTACGGACGTTGTGGCGCGCCAGCCAGACGGCGGCATCACCACCCATAAATTGCTGTCGGTGAACCCTGAACGTTATGTTGATGCGGCGGTGCAGGGCATCCGTGATTTGCTGGGCTTGGCGGCGAATGACCCGTTGCCAACGGGCACAATTTCGGCGGTAAAAATGGGCACCACAGTCGCCACCAATGCGCTGCTAGAGCGTAAGGGCGAACCCACATTGTTGCTGATCACTGAAGGTTTTCGTGACCTTTTATTGATCGGTTATCAAAACCGCCCAAAGTTGTTTGATCTGGAAATCAAACGCCCTGATTTGCTCTATGAAGATGTGGCCGAGGTTCCGGAGCGCTTGGATGCCGATGGCGCGGTGGTGAGACCACTGGACGAAATTTCCGCCCGAACCGCCCTTGAAGCCGGATATGCCAAAGGCCTGCGCGCCGTGGCGGTGGCGTTCTTGCATGGCTATTTGAACCCCGATCACGAGGCCCGCGTTGGCGAGATTGCCCGTGAGATTGGCTACACGCAGGTGTCGCTCAGCCATCAGGTGTCACGCTTGGCCAAGCTGGTCGGGCGCGGCGACACCACCGTGGTTGACGCCTATCTTTCGCCAATTCTGCGCGGCTATGTTTCGCTGGTGGCGGGGGCGCTGGATGTTGGCAAAGGTGGCTGCGAGCGATTGTTGTTCATGCAGTCAAACGGCGGGCTGACCGATGCGGCGCTGTTTCAGGGCAAAGACGCCATTTTGTCGGGGCCGGCTGGCGGCATTGTCGGCATGGTCAAAACCGGCGAGGCGGCGGGCTATAAACGCTTGATCGGCTTTGATATGGGCGGCACCTCGACCGATGTGAGCCATTATGCGGGACAGTATGAGCGCAGTTTTGAAACCGAAGTTGCTGGTGTGCGAATGCGCGCCCCGATGATGGATATTCACACGGTGGCCGCTGGTGGTGGCTCGATCCTGACGTTCTCGGACGGGCGTTATCAGGTCGGCCCCGAGAGCGCTGGCGCTGATCCTGGCCCTGCCTGTTATCGCCGTGGTGGGCCACTCACCGTGACCGATTGCAACGTGATGTTGGGCAAGTTGAACGCCGCGCACTTCCCGCAGGTGTTTGGACCTAATGGTGATTTGCCGCTGGATGCGGATGTGGTGCGCCAGAAATTCACGGCGCTTGCAGCGGAGATTGCCAGCGCCACTGGCTTGCCGGTCGATCCGCCCGAAGTGGTGGCCGAGGGCTATCTGCGGATCGCGGTTGATAACATGGCCAACGCGATCAAAAAGATCAGCGTCCAGCGCGGCCATGATGTGACGCAATATACCTTGCAATGTTTTGGCGGCGCGGGCGGGCAGCACGCTTGTTTGGTGGCCGATGCGTTGGGGATGAGCCGGATTTTTGTGCATCCCTACGCCGGTGTTTTGTCGGCTTACGGCATGGGGTTGGCTGAAATTCGCGCGCTGCGTGAACGCCAAGTTGATGTGCCGTTAGAGCAGGTTTCTGCGGCGGAAGATGTGCTGGATTTGATCCGAAAAGAGGCCGAGGATGAGGTGCGTGCGCAGGGTGTGGCGCAGCTGTCGTTCGAGCAAAAAGCCTATCTGCGTTATGATGGTTCGCACCAAGCGCTGGAGGTGCCTTTTGGCAATATCGCCGCGATGCAAGCCGCGTTTGAAGCGGTACATCAGCAGCGGTTTGGCTTCATTTCCCCCGAGCGCGCCATCTTGTTTGACATGGTCAGCGCCGAGGCGATTGGTGAGGTCGGCGAGGTGCCGCGCGGGCTGGCTGTGAGTGGTGGTACGCGGGAGCCGATTGCCTCGGTGACGTTTCATGCCGGTGGCACGGCCAGAGATGCGCCGCTTTATGCGCGCGAAAATTTGGCTGAAGGCGCGGTGGTCACGGGCCCCGCGATCATCACCGAGGCCACCGGCACCAATGTGATCGAGGCGGGCTGGGAGGCGCGGGTTGACGCACTCGGAAACCTGATCATTGAGCGCGGCATTAAGGTGCAACGGGCTGCGGCGGCGGGCACCACTGCGGACCCTGTGTTGCTGGAAGTGTTCAACAATCTGTTCATGTCAGTGGCCGATCAAATGGGCGCGACATTGGCCAATACTTCGTGGTCTGTGAACATCAAAGAGCGGCTGGATTTCTCCTGTGCGATCTTTGATGAGCGCGGTGATCTGGTGGCCAACGCGCCGCATGTTCCAGTGCATTTGGGCTCCATGTCCGAGAGTGTGAAAATCGTCATGCGGCTGAACGCTGGTGACATTCATGCGGGCGATGCCTTCATGTTGAACTCGCCCTATAACGGCGGCACGCATCTGCCGGATGTCACGGTGATCACGCCGGTTTTTGTCGGTGGCAAAGTGGTGTTTTGGTTGGGGTCGCGCGGGCATCACGCCGATATTGGCGGCCGCACCCCGGGCTCGGCACCGCCCGACAGTCAGCACATTGATGAGGAGGGCGTGCTGATTGACAATGTGCGGCTGGTCAAACGCGGGGTGTTACAAGAGGAAATGGCGCAAGCTGTGTTGGCCTCGGGGAAATATCCGTGCCGTAATATCGCGCAGAATATGGCCGATCTTAAGGCGCAGGTGGCGGCCAATGAAACTGGTCGTCAAGCGCTGTTGGGGGTGGTTGAGCAGTTCAGTCTGCCGGTGGTCGAGGCCTACATGGGCCATGTGCAGGACAACGCCGAGGAGTCTGTGCGCCAAGTGATTGGTCGTTTGAAAGACGGTGAATTTACCTACCCGATGGACAGCGGTGCGGTGATCAAGGTCAAGGTGACGGTGGACGCGGCGCGGCGCGAAGCGGTGATTGATTTCACCGGCACATCGGCGCAGGACAGCGGCAATTACAACGCGCCATTTGCGGTGTGTTCGGCCGTGGTTCTCTATGTGTTTCGCACGCTGGTCGGGGCGGATATTCCGCTTAATCAGGGCTGTTTGAAGCCGCTGAAAATCATTGCGCCAGTCGGCACGATGTTGAACCCAGAATACCCAGCGGCGGTGATCGCGGGCAACACCGAAGTCTCACAAGCCACCTGTAATGCGCTGTACGGCGCGTTGGGGGTGATGGCATGTTCGCAAGCGACGATGAACAATTTCATCTGGGGCAACGAGGTGTTTCAGAATTACGAAACCATCGCCGGTGGCACCGGGGCTGGGCCAGGATTTAACGGTTGTGATGCGGTGCAAAGTCACATGACCAACACGCTGATGACCGACCCTGAGATATTGGAAAAGCGCTTTCCTGTCAGGTTGGAAAGCTTCGGTATTCGTGATGGATCTGGCGGGGCTGGCAAGTGGTCCGGTGGCAATGGCGCTGTGCGGGTGATGCGGTTTTTGGAGCCTGTCACGGTGACGACGCTGTGCTCGCACCGGATCATTCCGCCGTTTGGCGTGGATGGTGGTGCGGCAGGGGCCGTTGGCCATAATGCGGTGGTGTTTCCGGACGGGCGACGGGTGGAGCTGCAAGGCAATGACGAGGTTGATCTGCCGGCCGGTGGGGTGTTTGAGATGCTGACGCCGGGCGGTGGTGGTTGGGGTTAGTTGGCGTTATTTCAAAACAGGAGGAGGCTCTTTTGGCGGTGGTTTCAACAGGTGGACGCAACACTTTAATCTTTAGGAAAAGATGGAGTGTTCAAAATGAAGTATCGCCGCCGTATTTATTACTCAGCCGAACAGCGTGCTGAG
>JPUR01000183.1 GCA_001321835.1 Marinosulfonomonas sp. PRT-SC04 | reverse complement strand
CAGAATTAATCACAAGGACTCCGCTAAAGCTGGAGGGAACTTGGGGCGCAGGTCAGCATGCCAAAGACGATTGTGTCCCCCTCTCGTGCATTGCTGCGCAATACCCTGCCGGGCAATGAACCAAGGCAGCCAATTTACGGGCTTTGAATGGGTACAGGCGCTGAAAGATACGGATATCAAAATCTGGATGCCTCTCGGTGATTTGGAAAATCACCTGCCGGTAATAGACGGCCAACGGACAATCGGATGATTGAGCGCCTGTGGCGGTCTCTGAAATATGAATGCATCTATCTCAATGCATTTGAAACGAGATCGCTGGCACGCAATGGGATCGGAAAATGGCTGACATACTATAATTCTGAGCGCCCGCATTCGACTCACGGAATATTGACGCCAGATGAAGCTTATGAAAGAAAAACTGAACCAACGAGATTAGCAGCCTGAATGTAACCCTGATCCATCTTAAACTGGCTGCTAACTGGTTGGTCTTGTCGCGCTAGTGTTCCGGTCTCTCAACTCATTTATGCGGCCTTTCGTTCAAATGCCAAGGGGCTTTTGCC
>JPUR01000182.1 GCA_001321835.1 Marinosulfonomonas sp. PRT-SC04 | reverse complement strand
CTTTGATGTAGAGCTTGCTCAACCTTTTGAAGGAGCAAACAGATGCGAAAGAGCCGTTTTACAGAGGCACAAATTATTGGAATGATTAAGGAGCAGGAAGCTGGAATGCCAACTGCCGAGGTGTGCCGTAGGCACGGTCTGAGTCCGGCGTCGTTCTACAAGTTCAAATCCAAATATGGCGGCATGAATGTTTCTGAGACCCATCGCCTTAAATCGCTCGAAGATGAGAACGGTAAGCTGAAACGCCTGCTGGCTGACACCATGTTGGACAATGTTGTGTTGAAGGATTTGCTGGGAAAGAACTGACGACACCTGCTCAGCGACGGGCTGCAGCACTAAAGGCGATGCGGGACCATGATATCTCGCAACGCCGGGTGTGCAGGCTTGTTGGTCTTGTCGCGCTAGTGTTCCGGTCTCTCAACTCATTTATGCGGCCTTTCGTTCAAATGCCAAGGGGCTTTTGCC
>JPUR01000181.1 GCA_001321835.1 Marinosulfonomonas sp. PRT-SC04 | reverse complement strand
CCCTTGATGTGCTTAGTCGCCCTAGGGTCTCATAACATGGGGGGGGATTGCAAGTTTTACCAAACGGTCAGTGTGGCGTCTGCCCGTTATTTTGGGCTGGTTTTGCGGCGATTGCGGGGATGCTGATCCTGTGGTGCGGTAAAATACAGTTTTAACTCCAGCCTGCAAACTTCGAATCGATCACTGATTTCAGCATGTAAATCGAAGCTTGGCGGTCATTCAGGCCGGGCGGGACTGCTAGATCATGCCGGCGCGCACGTCATTTGTGGTTTCAGGTCCGATCGGCTGGAGGTTGTTTTTTCGCTTTTAACCATAGCTGAGAACCCTGATTTTCCCTTGGGTTTTTCGGGTGATCGCGTCTGCATTTTTATCGCCATTTGCAATGCGTCGCAGCGTTGGGATTTCTAGAATCTGGATGTTTGAGATGCTGTTAAACCGGATAATGCCGCGCGCTTCCAGATCCTTGAAGCAGCGGCTAACGGTTTCAGGCTGCATCCCCAGATACTCGGCCAGATCAACGCGGCGCACTGGAATGATCACGGTATCTTCGGGGGCGGCGATGGTTTGGCGGCGCTTGCATTCAAAGATGAACGAGGCCAGTTTTTCCAGCGCATGTTTCTTGGCCAGATCGGCGGAATGGTCAATTGCGCGGTAGGTTTGTTTGCGTAAATTGTTCCAGACAACCCGCAGAGCACCGGGGTTAGATTCGATAATATTTTCGAAAACTGTAGGTGATAGGCGGCAAATTGTGGCTTTGTTCAACGCGATCAGATGGCCACGATTGCGGCTGGAAATGCCGCGCATGTCGATAATATCGCCTTGCATGAAAAACGCGGCGATGGTTTTGCGCCCATCTTCCAGTAAATGCTGCAGGCTGATCACGCCAGAGGTAATGGCGATAATCGGCCAGGTCAGCAGCTCCTCGGAATTGATGCTGTCGCCACGTTTTAGGGTGGCTGTGCGGGATTTTGGGCCTAAGGCGTTTTGCTCGTCGGGGGTGATATGGGCGCAAAAATTACCGGGTTCTGAATGGATTGAACAGAGCTGGCATTTGCTGGCATGTTGGTCGGTCATGGGAGAGTTTGGCGCTTAAATCGTTGAAATATTGACGTTTTGTGCAGCCGAGGCGAATCCACCGCGCGCATCAATAGGTGTTCTCTATCGTGGCTATGTTTCAGGGAGATATTAATGGCGTGATAATATGTTTCGGAATGTAAAAAATTGTAACAAGCTGGGCGGCGTACTGGCGCAGGGCGGTGAGTTTAGCAGCACGCACGCCGATTGAAATCCTGACTGAAATGCTAGGAATTGAGACGGTCTCGGCCGGTTGTTTAGGCGATCATTTTGCTTTTGCTGTGGCGGGCTCGCAAGCGGTTTGGCCCGTAGGGGCAGGGTTTTGCCAATCTTTTAGAAATAACTTTTCGATTTATTAAAATCTTGATGACCGTCAATGACGCGCCACCGCGAGCCTGCGACTTTCTGTCCAAGACGGCAATCTGGCTCGGGGTTTTGAGTCGGGTTTTAATTTCCAAAAGAAGGGGAGATCGATGAAGATATCTCGGTTCAAAAGCGAAGTAGCGACGCTCGGGGTGGCACTGATGTGCGCCACGGTGCTTGGCGCTCCGGTCGCGGCTGATGGCGTGGCGCTGGGGCCTGTTGTGGGTCCTGAAATCAACGAGGCCAAAGCGGCGCTGGGCAAGCGGTTGTTCTTTGACAAACGCCTGTCGGGCGATGCGGCCATATCCTGTGCCAGCTGCCACCATCCTGACAAGGCATTCACCGATGGGCTGCCATTGTCGCTGGCCTATCCTGGCTCAAAGGGTTTTCGCAACACGCCAACGCTGGTCAACACTGCGACGGCGGCCAACTGGTTTCATGACGGGCGCATTGGCACCAATCTGAACGATGTAACCCGCGAGAGCATCACCGAAGATTACAGCATGAACATGGATATGCGTCTGATGCAGGAACGCGTCAAACAAGATCCAGTTTATGTGGAAATGTTTGAGGCGGCCGGTTACGGCGAGCCATCGAACGGCTCTATTCGCAAAGCCATTCCAGAATATCTGAACACGCTAATTTCGAAAAATGCGCCGTTCGATACCGGCAGCATGTCTGAGGCCGCAACCCGTGGTCAGGCGATCTTTGAAGACAAAGGCGGCTGTATCAGCTGTCACAGTGGTCCGCGTTTGACCGATGATATGGCCTATAACACCGCGGTTCCGAACAACCCTGAAATCTGGTCTGATCCAATGCGCCATATGACTTATGCCGCGTTTGCCCAGTTCATGGGTGTTGAGAATTACATGAATATTCGCCGTGATGTTGGCGCGCAAATCATCAGAAACCCGTCAGATCGCAGCGATGTTGGCACCTTCAATACGCCAACCTTGCGCAGCCGAGTTAACCGCAGAAGTTGGTGACGGAGATCATCAGGCGGCGCTTTTGGTTTGTTTTTCGATTATCTCGATCCCGTCGGAGAATGTGACGCCTTGAATGAGTTTTGGCAATTGGTTTTTGCCCCTCAATTTTAGCCATCGTTTCTCAGCCTCTTTTATGAGCTTAAAGACCATCACCATGGCAGTGTTTCGTTTCAGGCAGCCCTTGGTTCTCTTGGTTCTGTGGCGGACGGTTGCAAAGGTGCTTTCAATAGGATTTGTGGTGCGGATGTGTTTCCAGTGCTCGGCGGGAAAATCAAAGAATGTCAGGAGTGCATCCCGATCTTTTTTCAGACAGGCGACAGCTTTTTCGTATTTGACCTGGTATTTTGCACAGAAGAGGTCGAAGGCTTTTCCGGCATCATCCTTGGTGTCCGCCATCTATAACCTGACAGGGCATGCGAGCATGCCCGAGAAGGCAGATTTCATGCAAATCAGCCTTTGCCTTTGCTTGCAGGGCTTTGGGCATTTTATTGAGGATATTTGCGGTTTTGTGAACCCAACAACGTTGTCCTTTTGTCTGGGGAAAGACCTCTCGCAATGCCGCCCAAAACCCCAAAGCGCCATCACCTACCGCAAGTTTAGGTGGGGTATTCAGGCCACGGGCCTTTAGATCAAGGAGTAGTTCACGCCA
>JPUR01000180.1 GCA_001321835.1 Marinosulfonomonas sp. PRT-SC04 | reverse complement strand
GCCGTTTTCACGGCTGTTTCCCCTCATTTCTCTGATTTCAGGCAGACTCCCCCCTCAGGCATCTTCGCGCGATGTAGAGGTTGGCAAGGGCCATAAGGCTGAACATCTGGGCCTCGTTTTTGGCCAGCCCGCGATAGCGCACTTTACGATAGCCGAACTGGCATTTGATGACGCGAAACACATGCCCCACTTTGGCCCGCACGACGCCATGTTTTTTGTTGCGCCGCTTTTGCGAGGCCGACAAAACCCGCCCCGGTTTGCGTTTGTCTTTTACCGCCCAGATGGCCCCTCGCGCCCGGGTTGCGCGCTTGCGCTTGTCACTGACGTAGCCTTTATCTCCAAATACGATCATGTCGTCTGGGCGGATCAACTCATCAGTCAGTTTCGCGTCGTGAACTTTCCCCGTGGTGGTCTTTACCGTGTGCACGAGGCCACTTTTGGCATCCACGCCAATGTGGGCCTTCATCCCGAAATACCACTGATTGCCCTTCTTTGACTGGCTCATGTCGGGGTCACGCTTGCCGGTCTCGTTCTTGGTCGAGGGCGATGCCGCGATCAAGGTGGCATCCATGATCGTGCCGCCGCGCAGCAGAAGTGCGCGCTCTTGAAGGTAGGTTTTGACCGCATCAAACAGTGCCCCGGTCAGCTTGTGCTTCTCCAGAAGGTGGCAAAAATTCAGGATGGTGGTCTCGTCGGGAACCGCGTCCCGCGCCAGATCAAGCCCCACGAAATCGCGCATCGAATGCATGTCATAGAGCGCCTCCTCGGCCCCCGGATCGGACAAGCTATACCATTGCTGCAGAAAATAAATCCTGAGCATGACCGCAAGCGGCATCTGCGGTCGGCCCTTACGGGGTTTTGTGTAATCTGGCGCAATCAACGTCTCCAGCCGGGGCCACGGCACCACCGCTTCCATCTCCCCCAGAAAAACCTCCCGCTTGGT
The DNA here is from genome assembly GCA_001321835.1 of Marinosulfonomonas sp. PRT-SC04. The sequence continues at coordinate 70 of JPUR01000180.1, read as the reverse complement.
CTGCTTCTTCTTGTGCGCCTGCTCAAGTGATGAAAAACTCTGCTGTTTCAAGGCCAAATCCTCTGTAATT
>JPUR01000179.1 GCA_001321835.1 Marinosulfonomonas sp. PRT-SC04 | reverse complement strand
ACGCGAATTTCCAGAGTTGCGCAAACGCTATTGGGGTCAGCGGTTTTGGGCGCGGGGATATTTCTCGACCACCAGCGGAAATGTCACGGACGATGTGATACTTCAGTATCTGGAATTACATTCCAAACGGGAACCTACCGGCATCTGCCGGTAGTCGTTCAGTGCCGCCATTTCGGAGGCTATTTTTGCCGCTATTGCCGCGGATGGCATTTGGCTTTTGGCGATCACCGCGCTGGTGGACGGATTGGTGCGCGGTTTTGCAGGCTTTGGCACCGCGATGATCTATTTGCCGGTCGCGGGCCAGATCCTGCCACCGTTTGAGGCCCTGACAACCCTGATGGTTATGGACCTGATTGGCCCACTTCCCAACCTGCCGCGTGCGTTTCGGATCAGTGACCGCCCCGACATTTTGCGCCTGTCGCTGGGGGCGCTGATCGCGGTACCGCTGGGGGTTTTGGTGCTGGGATTGATCGAGCCTGCAATGTTTCGCTACGGGGTATCGCTGATTGCCATCGCCTTGTTGATCCTGCTGATCAGCGGCTTTCGCTATCAGGGCAAGCTGCACCCGCGGATGATTTTTGGCACCGGTGCCATCGGTGGTTTTTTGGCTGGCAGTGTTGGTTTACCCGGTCCGCCGGTGATCATGTTATACATGGCCAGCCCGCATCCGGTCGCGGTGATCCGCGCCAATATCATGGTTTATTTGTTGCTGGTTGATCTGGTGATGATCGCGGTGTTGCAGATCAACGGGTTTTTGGTGGTCTCGGCGCTGGCCTTGGGGGCGTTGTTGGCATTGCCTTATCTGGTTGGAAATGTGCTGGGCGGCTGGCTGTTTCGCCCACGATTCGAAGGGGGCTACCGCGCAGTTGCCTATTCCATTATCGCCATATCGGCGTTAAACGGATTGCCACTATTTGATTAAGCCGGACTTGAATGGAGATGGGAAATGCAATTCACCGAGGTCGAGTTTCACGACACCCTACCGATTGACGGTTATGGGCCGGGTTTTTTCCGCATCGGCGGCAAGGTTAATGAGGGGCCGTTGCTGTTGTTGCCGACGCGCGTTGCGTCTTGGGGCGGTTATGAGGATACGGCCCCGTTGCTGGCGCTAAAGGTTGATGTGTTGTTTATCGGCACTGGATCTGAGGCCGCGTATATCCCCAAAACCTTGCGGGAAGCGTTAGAGGCGATTGGTATCGGGGTTGATCCGATGGCCAGCCCGCAGGCTTGTCGGACGTATAATATGCTGTTGTCTGAGGGGCGCCATGTTGCGGCGGCGTTGTTCCCGGTGTGACGGGGTAAAAGAATTTAAGCCTGCGGCGCGGATATTTAAGAAAAGAAGAAGGCGCGGATTTGTCGCTATTTTTGCGTGCTGGATTGGGGTACTGCGTTGATATGGAATTGATTAAAGTGTCCAATTTGGCCTGTGCGCGCGGCGGTATTGCTGTGCTGGATGAGGTGAATTTTAGCCTGAAGGCGGGGCAGGTGTTGTTGCTGCGTGGGCCAAACGGGATCGGTAAAACCACGCTATTGCGCACTTTGGCGGGCTTGCAACCAGCGCTTGAGGGGGATGTGGTGGTGGCCCCGGATGCGATCACTTACGGCGCGCATGCGGATGGGGTGAAGACCACTCTGACCGTGACTGAAAACCTGAGGTTCTGGGCACAGGTCTATGGCGTCTCTGATATTGAACCGGCGCTGAAGGCGTTTAATCTTGAGGGCCTGGAAAACCGCGCCGCGCATAATCTGTCTGCGGGGCAAAAACGTCGCCTCGGTTTGGCACGTTTGCTGGTGACGGGGCGCAAAATCTGGGCGTTGGACGAGCCGACGGTGTCGCTGGATGTGGCCAGTGTGGCGCTGTTTGCCGATGCGGTGCGCCGTCATTGTGCAGGCGGAGGGGCGGCGCTGATTGCCACTCATATTGATCTAGGGATTGAGGCTGATGTGCTGGATTTGACCGGAAACAAGGCTAAGCCGCGTGATTTGGCTGGATTTGACGAGGCCTTTGAATGATTGCGATTTTGATCCGTGATATGCGGTTGGCGATGCGGGCTGGCGGCGGTTTTGGTCTTGGCCTTGCGTTTTTTCTGATCGTGGTGGTGTTGGTGCCGTTCGGGGTTGGCCCGCAAAGTGCTCTGTTGGGTGAAATCGCGCCGGGCATCTTGTGGGTCGGGGCTTTGTTGGCCTGCTTGTTGTCGCTGGACCGGATATTTGCGCTGGATTTTGAGGATGGTTCGCTTGATTTACTCGCCACCGCTCCGGTGCCGCTTGAGGGTGTGGTGGCGATGAAGGCGCTGGCCCATTGGTTGACCACCGGTCTGCCGCTGACCATTGCCGCGCCGTTTCTGGGGGTGCTTTTAAACATGCCCGAAGCCGGATTTGGTTGGCTGGTGGTGACCTTGGCGATCGGCACCCCAGCGCTGTCATTCATCGGCACATTTGGCGCGGCGCTAACGGTGGGCTTGAAACGCGGCGGGTTGTTGTTGTCGCTGTTGGTGCTGCCATTATACGTGCCAACGCTGATTTTCGGGGCCGAAGCCCTGCGCCGCGGCGCGGAAGGTTTTGCCAACACCACACCATTGTTGATGTTAGCTGGAATCACCGCAGGGGTGGTGGCGCTGCTACCATTTGTAGCGGCTGTTGCCATACGCATCAATTTGCGTTAAGCGCCGCAACGCGGTACTCACAAAACGAATATCACACCAAAAGGTAGGTCTATGTCACTCTGGGAATACGCCAACCCAAAAAAATTCATGCAGACATCGGGGAAGTTTTTACCGTGGTTTGCCAGCTTGTCATTGATCACTTTGGTGGTCGGGATGGTTTGGGGCTATTTTCTGACCCCTGAGGCCGAAAATTTCGGCTCCTCGGTGAAGATCATCTATATCCATGTGCCCGCGGCCCTGATGGCAATCAATGCGTGGATGATGATGTTGGTCACGTCTCTGGTCTGGTTGATCCGTCGCCACCATGTGTCGGCACTGGCCGCCAAGGCCGCAGCACCTATTGGCATGACCATGACGTTAATTGCGCTGTTTACCGGCGCGATTTGGGGGCAACCGATGTGGGGCACCTATTGGGCGTGGGATCCGCGACTGACCTCGTTTTTGATTTTGTTCTTGTTTTATCTTGGCTATATCGCCTTGTGGGAAGCGATTGATGACCCTGACACAGCGGCGGATTTAACCTCGATTCTATGTCTTGTTGGCTCGGTGTTTGCGCTGCTCAGCCGCTATGCGGTGAACTTTTGGAGCCAAGGCTTGCATCAGGCGGCCTCGCTGTCGATTGATAAGGAAGAGCATGTTGCAGATGTTTATTATTTCCCGCTGTTGCTGTGCATCGCCGGCTTTGTTTTGTTGTTTATCTCGCTGGTGTTGATGCGCACCCGCACAGAAATTCGCAGCCGCCGCATGCAGGCGCTGATCGCACGGGAGCGGGTGGCATGATGCCGGATCTAGGGAAATATCAAACCGAGGTTCTGGCCTCTTATGCGGTGACGCTGTTGTTGTTGCTGACTCTGCTGGCACTGAGCTGGATCAAGGGGTGGCGGGTTGCACGTGCGTTGCGCGAGGTCGAAGATCGGCGGGTGAAAAATGGCTGAAGCTAGAAAAATGAACCTGTTGGCAATCTTACCGGTGGTGATTTTTGCGCTGTTGCTGGGCGGTTTCTTCATGCCCAAACTGATCAGTGGTATGAATGGCAATGATCCGAGCGATCTGCCGTCGGCCCGTCAAGGCCATCCGGCGCCTGCGATCATTGTCAGCGAGGATCAAGATCCTGCGGTGGCCTTTAGCAATGCAACCTTGCGCGAACCGGGCGTGAAGATGGTGAATTTTTGGGCCAGTTGGTGTCCGCCATGTCGGGTGGAACATCCAAATTTGATCAAACTGGCTGAAGCTGGGCTAGAGATTTACAGCATCAATTACAAGGACGAGCCGGAAAATGCCGCAGCATTTTTGGCCGAGCTTGGCAACCCGTTCGTCGGTATCATCAGTGACCCCAAGGGGCGCAACGGCATTGAGTGGGGGGTGTTGGCGATGCCAGAAAGCTATCTGATTGATAGCAACGGGGTGATTGTGCTGCATTTTCGCGGGCCGATTACCCAGCGGGTGCTGGAGAGCACGATTTATCCGGCCATCGAGGCCGCCAAGTAAGATAATTCTGTGAGATAAACCATTTAGAGCCGCTAAGGAACCTCTGAACAACAGGGCTTTCGGTGCGCGGAGGTTTTCGACCGCCGCC
>JPUR01000178.1 GCA_001321835.1 Marinosulfonomonas sp. PRT-SC04 | reverse complement strand
CCAGATTTGGCGTTAGGCAGACAGGATAATGCAAATGCCTTTTGATGCCATGAATGACACGCCGGATGACGCGCTGTTGGTGCTTTACGCCAATGGCGATGCGGCGGCGGCGCGGGCGTTGATGATGCGCTTGACGCCTCGGGTGTTGGGCTATGCGACGCGGCTGTTGAATGACCGAACCGAGGCCGAGGATGTGGCCCAAGAGGCGATGTTGCGGTTGTGGAAAATCGCGCCAGACTGGCGTCAGGGCGAGGCCAAGGTCTCGACGTGGTTGTACCAGGTGGTTGGCAATCTATGCACTGATCGGTTGCGAAAACGCCGCACGGTGGCGTTGGATGCGGTGGCCGAGCCGGAAGACGGGCGCGCCTCGGCGGTTGAGAGTATGATTGATGTCGAGCGTGCCGCCGCGCTGACGGCGGCTTTGGCAACATTGCCTGAGCGCCAGCGCCAAACGGTGATTTTACGCCATATCGAGGGGGTGACGAACCCCGAGATTGCGCGGATATTAGAGATAAGCGTCGAGGCGGTCGAAAGTTTGACCGCGCGGGGCAAACGGGCGTTGACGGTGGCTTTGGCTGATCGGCGCAAAGATTTGGGGTATCGTGATGATGGATGACAAAAAAATCGGCGAAAACGACGAACTCGGGCTGGACGTCTATTTTGACGCGGGGCGCGATGCGGTGCCGGTGCCATCGGCGCAGCTGCTTGGGCGGATCATGGCGGATGCTGATGCGCAGCTTGTTCAGGCTCAGATCGCGGCGACCCAAAACTCACAGGTGAGACCTGCACCGCAGCGCGGCCTGTTGGCCAATCTGTTGGACGTTATCGGCGGCTGGCCTTCATTGGCGGGCATGGCCACGGCCACGATTGTCGGGGCCTGGATCGGCTTTAGCCAGCCGGCTGGATTGGACCTGGTCGCGGATCAATGGCTTGGCGGACAGGATGGGGAGGCGATCTATCTGGTCGATCTGGTTCCGGCGTTTGGCACTGAATTTGAGGAAGGATAAGCAATGTCTGTTGAACAAAACCAAAACCCTGTCGGGATGCGGCGCAGAACCAAGGTGCTGTTGGCGGTGTCGCTGGGGCTGAATATGTTGGTGATCGGGGCGGTTGGCGGCATGATCTTTCATGGTGGTCCGAGGGGCAGTGCAAGCGGCTATAAAGACGCCGCATACGGGCCTTACACCCGCGCCTTGAGCCATCTGGATCGTAGGCAGATCGGTCAGGCCATGCGCGATGAAATCGGTGGTTTCCGTCAGAACTTGTCTCAAATTCGTGCTGGATTTATCGCGATCAAGGACGCCCTGAGGGCCGACACCTATGATCGCGATCTGGTGCATCAACTGATCAAGGACCAAGAGGCGTTTGGATCGAAACGCCATCAGGTCGGGCAGCGGTTGTTGCTGGAGCGGCTGGATGCAATGAGCCAAGCCGAGCGCCATCAGTTTGCCGAGCGGTTGGGGCATGAGCGACGTCGTTAAGGTTTGCCAGATGTCAGGGGGGGGGGCTAAAAAACCAGAACAATTGACAGTTTAGGGCTTTGATGACACCCGAGGCCCTAATTAGGCCGCGCTCCGGCAAAATGTCACCTGATTGCGGCCATCTGATTTGGCGCGAAACAGCGCTTGATCGGCGTCTTCAATCACGGCCTCGAAACCTCTGACTCCATTCTGAAGCCCGCCCATCGCCACCCCAATCGAGAGCGAAACAGAGACGCTGCCCTTGCCATACGGCAGCACAACCGGATGATCGTCAATCACCTGACACAAGCGTTCTGCCGCGATGCGGGCATCATTGAGCTGGGTGTCGGGCATCGCCACCAGAAACTCTTCGCCACCAATTCGCGCAACCATATCAACGCCGCGCAGATTGTCCTTGATGCGGTTTGAAACCTCTTGCAACACCGCATCGCCTGCCGCATGCACCATAGGTGTCATTGACTGATTTGAAGCGATCAAGATCCAGCACCATAATGGCGTAAGGGTGGCCATTTATCTTAGAACGTTCGGCAATGCGGGCCAAATGCGGCATCGCATAGCGCCGGTTATAAAGTCCGGTCAGCGGGTCAATCACTGCCATCCGCAGCCCATCTCGCACGGTTTTGCGCAGCCGGTCAGCCTGTTTCTTACGCTTAATCAGGGTGCGCAGCCGCAGGGTCATTTCTTCAGGGTCAAAGCCCTCGCTCATTAAATCATTGGCCCCCAGATCAAGGGCGGTGGCCGATTTGGCGCTGGCGCCTTTGGGCACCACCATCAGAACCGCGCTGTGCCGGGTTTCAGGGCGGCTGCCCAGCTCGGACATCAGGCGCAAGCCTTCGTCAGGTTTGGATAAATCGCACGCGATCACAAAAACATCGGGCGCATTTTTGGCCTCGGTCTGGGCGAGTGCTTGCTCCTTTGGTAGCACAATCACCGTGTCATGCACGGTCTTGCCCAATGCGTTTTTCCAGGCCAATGCGGTGACGGGGGTTGCGGCAATCATCGCGATGGTCGCGGCGGGCGTGAAACTTTCGGCGGCCTCCGCAAAGCCCAGCTCGCGACAGGTGTTGTCGCGCAGGCTTAACTCTTCGTCGGTGGCGCGTGCACGTAAGAGGCTGCGCACGCGGGCCAGCAAGGTTAATTCATCCAAAGGTTTGGCCATGAATTCATCAGCACCTGCACGCAGGGCACAGATTTTCTCGATGTTGTTGTTGGCCTCTGTGATCGCAATTATCGGAATGTTGGCGGTTGCTGGGTCCTTTTTTAGGCGCTGGCAAACCATCATGCCGTCCATGTCTGACATTCTTTGGTCCAGCAGGATTAGGTCGGGGGTCTCTTCACGTGCACAGCGCATCGCCTCAACGGCGCTAGAGGCCTGTAAGACCTCATAGCAAGCTGCCATCAGTTTTACCTTTAGGACGATACGATTGGTTGCAACATCGTCGACTATAAGGATACGACCAGCCATTTTTCCTCCAATTTAATAAAATTTTTCTGTTATTGGTTAGTTTTTGGTTAGAATAGTTAATAAATAGTTTCGAAAGCTAGAGGGTGGCCTAAATGAACCAAAAACAGGCAGAAATACGCGCATTAAGTGTTCTGACGTGGGTGGTTGGCAATGAGGAGTTGTTGCCCGTGTTTCTTGGGTCCACCGGAGCCAGTGAATCGGACCTGCGGTTGCGGGTTGGCGAATCTGAATTTTTGGCCTCGGTTCTGGACTTTTTGATGATGGATGATGCCTGGGTGATTCAGTATTGCGATGGCGAAAACCTGCCCTACGATACGCCGATGCGTGCCCGGCAATCTTTGCCTGGCGGCGGCGATGTCAGCTGGACCTAGAGATCGATCTCGCTGGTTGGGGCACGGAATGCACAAGATCAGCCGGCATTTGCCCCCCTGCAAACCCTGCCTGAACATTTCACATCAATTCTTGCGGCTAAGGTTTTGGCTTGCGTGGTTTTGATGTGTTGGCGAGGCTCACAACCGTTTGAGGGCGGTGCCTTCGCCGCTGCGCATTTTGGCCAGCAGGCGGCGCAGCTCGTCGAGCTCGGTTGGGGCTAATTTGCCTTGCCAGTGCTGAGCGTTGGCGCGGGCCATCGGGGCGGCCTTGATTTGTAAATCGCGGCCATTTTCGGTCAGGGAAACCGTGGTGGTGCGCCCGTCGTTTTTGCCGACCCCGCGCGCGATCATACCGGCCGTTTCCATCTGGCGCAGGGCGCGCGATGTGGCGGTGCGGTCAATTCCGACAAAACCGGCGATATCTGAGGGGGTGAGCAGGTCTTCGACCTCGACCGCCAGCAGGATGCACCAAGTGATCCGCGTCAAACCCAGCGTTTTCAACGCGTCTTCAAAGCGGCGTTCCAGCAAGCGCGCGGTCAACGACAATTGGTAGCCTAAGGCATGGTGCAGGCGGTATTCGTTGGCTTTGTTATCTGTGCTCATGGTTGATATTGTCAGTTGGTTTTGCAGTTCTGTCAATTGCTGTTGCCAAGGCGTTGATCGGCGGGCAGGGTGCGCACAACTGGATAGGAGCCACAGATGTCACAGATCAAAGCAGTGTTGTTTGACAAGGACGGCACGTTGTTTGACTTTTACGCCACTTGGGGTGTTTGGGCCAAGACGTTGTTGCTGGAGGAATCCGGTGGTGATGCGGCGTTGGCGGCCCAGATGGGCGCGGCGATTGGCTATGATTTTGACAGTGGGGTGTTTGCCAAGGATTCGATGGTGATTTTTGACACTCCGCCTGATATTGCGCGGGCGTTGTTGCCGTTTTTTGAGGGCGAGAATGTTGAAACTCTGACGGCGCGTTTGAATGCGGCCGCTGCCAAGGTGCCACAGGTCGAGGCGGTGCCGTTGGTCCCGTTCCTGTTGGGGCTTGAGGCGCGTGGGATCAAGTTGGGAGTGGCGACCAATGATGGGCAAGCACCCGCGCGCGCGCATCTTGAAGCGGCGGGGATTGCCGGAATGTTCGATTTTATTGCCGGTTCTGACAGTGGCTTTGGCTGCAAGCCGGCATCCGGCATGCAGGAGGCCTTTGCTGCCCATCTGGGGCTGCAGGGTGCAGAGATCGCGATGGTCGGCGATTCTGTGCATGATTTGGTCGCCGGTCGGGCTGCTGGAATGGTGACGGTGGCGGTGCTGACGGGGGTGGCTGATCACGATGAGCTGGCACCCTATGCTGATGTGGTGTTGCCGGATATTGGGCATTTGGCGGCTTGGTTGTAATCGGGGTGGCTTGATATCATGAATGGCAGTTGAGGTGTTGGTGACCCGCGCAACGGCCAAAAACCGTCAAAACTTTACAAGTGATTGCCGCATTCAAGCTGGATGCTGTGGCACAGGTCATTGAGCGCGGATATGCGGTTTTCGAAGGGGCTGAACGTCTGGGGATTAGCCTTTGATCGAAAACTACAGCGTGATGTTCACCACGATCAACGCGACCTTGCCGCTAAAGCATGATGATATGCTGTTGGGGGACTGGGGCTGTTACGGGCGCCGTGGCGCATTCTTTTGCCGATGAGCGGACCCAATTAATTTTCAGGGCTGCGATTGCCGCGCCCAGATAGACCTAACTTTAGATATCATTCCAGACCGCATTCGGAGTTTGTTAACGGCCCGCGCCTAGCCTGCCGATATAGCAATGAGGATGTAAATGGATGCACGGGCTTATAAACCGATCACTGGAGTGCTTTTTAAGTGATACCTATGGCAGTGGCGTCTGGCTGGATGTGGCCAAGGATGCAGGCTTGGGCTTCGAGCATTTCGAATCGATGTTTGACTTTCCACGAATAGGTTTTAAGCCACCGGCTTCCAGCCGGTTCGCTTCAGCGTAA
>JPUR01000177.1 GCA_001321835.1 Marinosulfonomonas sp. PRT-SC04 | reverse complement strand
GGCATGCGGATGCTAACCCCGCGCGAGCAATTCCGCGCCCAAGGGTTTCCCGACAGCTACATCATCGATCGCGGCGCAGATGGCCGTGTGATGCCCAAAACCCAACAAACCCACAAATGCGGCAACAGCGTCAGCCCAAACGTGGCAGCGGCACTGGTGGCCGCGAACTGCGCGCATTTGATTGAGAGGAAGACGACATGAACACAGCATTCCTATTGATGGCCCAATATAACGGTCAAGCGGTGATACCGGCAGACAGAGTGCGCGCAGATTACTTTTCGCACCTGACTCTGCCCAAATTCCTGCGCAAAATTAATGAAGGCCAACTAGCACTGCCTATCGTTCGCATCGAATCTAGCCAAAAATCCGCGAAGGGAGTTCACCTTCAAGACTTGGCAGACTATCTGGACGCACGTCGCGCTGAAGGTCATCGTGAATTCAAACAGATGTATGGATGAACAACATTTGAACAACATCGAATAATATTAGGCATAAGCAACTGATATAAATGATAATTAACTGAGGTCGGTCCACTCCATCATCGGTGCGATAGAAGGGCGGGCGGCGGATCTGGTTTGCTCAGGGGTGCTCATGGCGCTGTGCCTATAGTCGGGAGGAATTTAATGGGTGTTTGGCTGGCCTTTAGGGGCATATTAACCGGCCGCAATCAACGACGACATATTATAGCCAGCCGCAGCAGCTGCCGCTAAAACTTCATTCGTGCCAAGCTCGGACACCATCATCAATGACCAAATCATCGTACATCGGGTGCCAGAGCGGCAATAGGCAAACACCGGCTTGGGTAGATCCGACAGAACCTGACGGGTTTCAGTGACATGCGACATCGAAACTCCACCGGCGCCCACCGAAATATGCGCGAACTCAAAGCCAATCGCCCGCGCGGCGGCCTCGACATCTGCAACCAATGGCTGGCCCGCGTCCTCATGGTCAGGGCGGTTGCAAATGATGCTGCGAAATCCGGCCTCCCAAAGCGCAGGCAAATCAGAAATCGCAATTTGCGGGCTGACTGAAAAATCATCCGATAAGCGCCGTATATCCATTTTTCACATCCCTTATGCGCCCGCTCGTCTCGGGCAATTGGCTTGCTACATAGATTATTTGGCGGCCTGATCAAAGAGGCATTTAGAAGGCCGTAAACAAAATGTTAGCGCCGGATCAACACCTGCAAATCAGCCACATTGGTGCCGGTGGCCCCTGTCATCAACAGATCATCACTGGATTGCAGCGCGTGATAACTGTCATTGTTGGCCAGCAATTCCTCCGGCGAAATACCGGCGGCGCGCATCCGAGTAAGCGTAGTGTTGTCAACCAACCCACCAGCCGCATCACAAGGCCCATCGCGCCCATCGGTGCCGCCCGACAGGAACACCCACTCGCCAGACCAGCCCTGTTTTTCAGCCGTTAATGCCAGCCGCAACGCCAATTCCTGATTGCGCCCACCAAGCCCATCACCGATAATCTTAACCGTGGCTTCCCCCCCGAACAAGGTAATGCCCTTGCCAGATTCTGCGCTGAATTTAGCAACTATTTCAACGGCATCGGCCACATCTCCAGTCAAAGATTCCGCATAGACCTGCGCGTCAGGCACCACCGCCAGCATCGCCGCAACACTGATCGGATTGGCCCCGATCAACTGATTATCGGCCTGCGGAATAACCCGAACATCGGGCGCGGACTGACTTAGGTGAGTTTTAACCGTGGCGGGTAAACCCTGCCAAACCCCATATGATTTCAGCAGTTTCACCGCCTCGGAACGGCTGCCCACAGGCCCCACCGTCGGGCCGCTGGCAACAATGCGTGGATCATCTCCAACCACATCTGACAAGATCAATGCCCGCACCACAGCCGGCATTGCCATTTGCAACATACCACCGCCTTTTAGCCGCGAAAGCTGTTGGCGCACCATGTTCATATCGCCAATCTCGGCCCCGCAGCCCAGTAACAAACGACTGACCTCGGCCTTGTCGGCCAAACTGACCCCTTCAACCGGCGCTGGCATCAAAGCAGAGCCCCCCCCACTGATCAACGCCAACACACGATCGTTTTCACCAAGCGCTTGCAGGTTTGTGATCACATGTTGCGCGGCCTTGGCCCCTGCCGCGTCTGGCACGGGATGGCCAGCCGCATAAACCTCTGCATAATCAAAATCATGCGCGTTTTCATAGTTCGTGATCACAATGCATTTAACTGGCCCAGAGGCCCGCTCAACCGCCGCCTCGGCCATTCGCATCGCCGCCTTACCGACCGCCACAATCAACGTTACACCGCCATTTGGGGCCACCTCCACCGGCTGCGCCTCAAGCGCTTTGGCAACCGCCAAATACGGATCAGCCGCAGCAACTCCTGCCGCAAAAATCGCCTCTGCTTGGCCCCGCATCTCGCTCACCTCCCCGTGCTCGCTTAATTCCATGACTGATATACTGCCCCAACCTCAGCACGGATAATACCGGCAATTTGCGCGCAATCTTCAACGCTAAAGGGCAGCGGCAATCGCATGTCCAAAATGCCGTGCAACACTCGATCTGACGCAGGCAAGCTCTGTTTTGGCGCGTAACGCCAGCTGTCATACCGCGATGTAAAACCTGCAGGCTCGGCCCCACCGAACCACTTCAATTCAACCCCGCGCGCCGCACAGCGTTGTAATACCTGATTAATTTGCACAGCATCCCAATCCAACAACAAGAACTGAATTGACGATCCAACGTAATCCTCAAACTCATCCCGCTCGATCATCGTCAGCCCTGCGGTGCCGCGCAAACCATCCTCAACCACACGGTAGCGCGCATTCCACGCCGCACATTGTTGATCCAGCGTCGCCAGTTGCGGGCGCAGGATCGCGGCGCGCAAATTGTCCATCCGCCCCGAAATATTCGGCACCTCATAGCGCAGGTTTTCATAGGCCGCAGCCGGTGGCCCCGCAAGGTGGCGCTCAAACAGCATATAACTGCCCGAAAGCATCACCGCGCGGGCCATCAGATCATCATCATCCGAGATCAGCAAACCACCCTCTCCCGAGTTCATATGCTTGTAGGTTTGGGTGGAATACGCCGCCATCACGCCGTGCCGCCCCGACATCACTCCGCGCCATTTCGCCCCCATAGTGTGGGCGCAATCCTCAATCACCAAAACCCCCGCCGCATCGCAAATCGCCATCAAGGCATCCATATCGCAGATGTGGCCGCGCATGTGGCTAAGCAACAAGATCCGCGCGTCATTCTCCGCTATTTTCGCTTTTAAATCAGATAGATCAATGGTCAGAGCCTCGGTCACACCAACGAAAATCGGCACCGCGCCAAGGCTGGCAATCGCCCCCGGAACCGGTGCCAAAGTGAACGCGTTACTCAACACATGATCGCCCGCAACCACCCCCAAAGCCCGCATCGCACAACCAATCGCATAGCCGCCCGAGGCCACCGCCAGCGCGTATTTTGCCCCCATCGCGGCAGCAAACTCTTGCTCCAACAATGCAGTCTCGCCCGCTTCGCCATCGGCCACATTATAGCGGTGCAAACGCCCATGTTGCAGCACCCGCATCGCAGCCTCAATTCCCGCATCTGGAATGGGTTCCTGCTGGGTGAAATTTCCGGTGAATTTGTCGCTCATATATGCTCCCCAATACCGAACAGTCTGTCAGTCAATCAGACCTTCGACAACCTCAAACAGCGCATCAAAATGATCCAGCAATGCTTCGGGCTGCAAGGTTTCCACCTCGCGCCCCGTCGGCCCGAACGTCACCAAAACGCAAGGCACCCCGGCCGCACGCGCCGTTTCACGGTCCGTCACCGTGTCGCCGATCAAAACTGAACGCGAAACTGTGCCGCCAACCCGCGCAACAGTTTCCAAATAAGGTGCCGCGTCAGGTTTGCGCGTTGGCAGCGTGTCAGCCCCAACCAAAGCCCCAAACATCTCGCGCAGACCCAGCCGTTGCATCAAGGTTTCGGCCAAATCTTCTGGTTTATTGGTGCAGATTCCAACCTTATAACCGGCATCCAGCAAGCGTTGAACCGCAGATCGAACACCGTCATAGATCACCGTGTGATGATCAATATTTTGTCTGTAATGCTCTATGAACAAAGGAAACTGTTGATCAATCAGCACTTCAACCTTATCCACATTCAACCGTGAAAACCCCAGCCGCAACATCGCCCGCCCACCGGCAAACGCCGTGGCCTGATCTGCCGCTAAATCCAGCATATCACCATGGCCCAGCGTGCGAAAACACGCATTGGCCGCCTCCAGCAGATCACCGCTGGTGTCGGCCAGTGTGCCGTCCAGATCAAAAATAACTGTTTTCATTTGCCCCCCTAGGCGATAACTCGCCATGAAATGTAATGTATTGTTAACACAAGTGATTGCCCAGCCCTTGCCCTATAGTGAAAGAGCGATAAAACAGGCTGGGACAGAAGAAAAGAGCAGATAACATGGCAACAGCGTTGATTATCTTGGCCGCAGGTCAGGGCACACGGATGAATTCAGACCTTCCAAAGGTGCTGCACCCGTTGGGCGGCGTGCCGTTGGTGGTGCATGCGATGGCCTCGGGCGATGCGATCGAGCCTGACAAAATCGTGGTGATCGCGGGGCACGGGGCTGATGCCGTCGAAGCCGCGGTGCTGGAGTATAATCCTGACGCGATCGTTCTGCGACAAACCGAACAGCTCGGCACCGGACATGCCGTTTTACAAGCCGCCGACGCATTGGCCGATTTTGAAGGCGACGTGATCGTGGTGTTTGGCGACACCCCGTTTGTGCGCCCCGAAACCATTGCCAAAATGGCCGCCGCGCGTGCCGCTGGCAGTGCCATCGTGATGCTGGGTTTTGAGGCCGCCGATCCGGGCCGTTATGGGCGCATGGTTCTGGGCGATAACGGGCTGGATCGCATCGTTGAAGCCAAGGATGCCAGCGCCGATGAGCTTGCCATCACGCTTTGCAATGGTGGGCTGGTCGCTGCCGATGCGCAACTGTTGTTCAGCCTGCTAAACGACATCGGCAATGACAATGCCAGTGGCGAATATTACCTGACCGACATCGTAGCGGCGGCCCGTGCGCAGGGCCATACCGCCAGTGTTGTAACTTGCGATGAGGCCGAAACGCTGGGCATCAACACCCGCGTTCAACTGGCCCACGCCGAGAGCCTTTTTCAGGCGGAAAAGCGCGCTGAGGCGCTGGAAATCGGCGTCACTCTGCTCGCGGCTGACACCGTATTTTTCAGCTTTGACACCTATATTGGTCGCGATGCGGTGATTGAACAAAATGTGGTTTTTGGCCCCGGTGTGACGATTGAAACTGGCGCAACCATCCGCGCCTTTAGCCACCTTGAGGGCTGTCATGTGTCGCGTGGCGCTGTGGTTGGTCCCTATGCCCGCCTGCGCCCCGGTGCTGAATTGTCCGAAAACACCAAGGTCGGTAATTTCGTTGAAGTGAAAAATGCCACCATCCATGAGGGGGCCAAGGTGAACCACTTATCCTACATTGGCGACGCCTCGATCGGGGCGCGCACCAATATTGGGGCTGGCACCATCACCTGCAATTATGATGGCTTTATGAAGCACCACACCGAGATTGGTGAGGACAGCTTCATCGGCTCAAACACCATGCTGGTTGCGCCGGTAACAATCGGTCACTCGGCAATGACAGCAACCGGATCTGTGATCAACAAAGACGTGCCGAACGGTGCCTTGGCACTGGCGCGCGCCCGCCAAGAGACAAAGCCTGGCATGGCACTCAAATTGTTCGATAAGTTAAAGAAAACCAAGGCGAGACGCGCCAAGGAGGCTAAATAATGTGTGGTATTGTTGGGGTATTGGGGAATCACGAAGTGGCCCCAATATTAGTTGAAGCCCTAAAACGGCTGGAATATCGTGGCTATGACAGCGCCGGAATTGCCACTATTAACAAAGGCGTTCTGGACCGCCGCCGTGCGGTTGGTAAACTGGTGAACCTGTCGGATTTGCTGGTGCATAATCCGCTGGCTGGCAAGGCTGGTATTGGCCACACACGTTGGGCCACGCATGGTGCTCCTACGGTTGGCAATGCGCATCCGCATCAAGCGGGGCCAGTGGCGGTTGTTCATAATGGTATCGTTGAAAACTTCCGCGAACTGCGCGCTGAAATGGCGCAAAACGGCATTGAATTTCAGACCGAAACCGACACTGAAACCATCGCTCTTTTGGCGCATTATTACATTGAGCAGGGCCTGTCGCCTCGCGAGGCGACCCGCAAAACCATTGCCCGTCTTGAAGGCGCATTTGCCCTGTGTTTTCTGTTTGACGGCGAAGATGATCTGCTGATCGCTGCCCGCAAAGGCTCGCCACTGGCCATCGGTCACGGCAAGGGCGAAATGTATGTTGGCTCCGACGCCATCGCGCTGGCCCCAATGACCAACCAAATCACCTATCTGGAAGAAGGCGATTTGGCGATTGTCACCCGCAGTGGCGTTGAAATCCGCGATGCTGACGACCGCCAAGTGTACCGCCCGATCAAAACCGTCAACATCGACAGCACGCGGATTGAAAAAGGTGGCCACAAGCATTTCATGGCCAAAGAAATCGCCGAACAACCCACAGTATTGGGCGAAGCGATTGAACATTATATCACCACAGACGGTACGGCCATTTCCCTAACCGGCGACGGCATTGATTTCACCAAATTCGACCGCGTCACCATGGTCGCTTGCGGCACCGCCTACCTTGCGTGTTTGACCGCAAAATACTGGTTCGAACAGGTGGCTCGCCTGCCCGTCGAGGTCGATGTGGCCTCTGAATTTCGCTATCGCGAGCCACCAATTCCGGCCCGCACCCTGTGCATATTCGTCAGCCAATCTGGCGAAACCGCCGACACCTTGGCCGCCCTGCGCTACTGCCAAGGCAAGGCCGATATGATCGTTTCTGTGGTCAATGCACCGGAATCCTCCATCGCGCGTGAATCCGATTTGGCGTTGCCGATTTTGGCAGGCACCGAAATCGGCGTCGCCTCGACCAAAGCCTTCACCTGTCAATTGGCGGTGATGGCAATCTTGATGCTCAAAGCAGCCTCGGATCGTGGCGAAATCGGTGCGGCCACATTGGCAGATCACCTCGCCACCCTGCGCACCCTGCCCGGATTATTAAGCCTAGCGATCAACACCGGACCTGAAACCAAGGCGATTGCCCGCAAGCTGGCCGAGGCCTCGGATGTGCTGTTTCTAGGTCGGGGTGCCATGTTCCCCCTGGCCCTAGAAGGCGCATTAAAACTCAAAGAAATCAGCTACATACATGCAGAAGGCTACGCATCAGGCGAGTTAAAACACGGCCCCATTGCGTTGATTGACGAACAAATGCCGGTGGTGGTGATGGCGCCACGCGACGCGTTGTTCGATAAATCAGTGTCCAACATGCAAGAAGTGATGGCGCGCGGCGGCAAGGTGCTGTTGATTTCGGACGCGCAAGGCATTAAGGAGGCCGGAGAAGGCACTTGGGAAACCTTGGCAATGCCCAAAGTTGACCCGCTTTTCGCCCCGATCCTTTATGCAATTCCGGCCCAGATGCTGGCCTATCACACGGCCATTGCCAAAGGCACTGACGTCGATCAACCCCGTAACCTAGCCAAATCGGTGACCGTAGAATGAAACCTGAAATCGCAATCGAAGCCCTGCTGAAACACAGCATTGAGGGCAAGGCGCTGCAAATGGCCGCCTACCATAAAACCAAGCGCCGCTATTTGGGCGTCGCCAATCCGGCCATTGATGCCGAAGTCAAAACATGGCGCGCCGAACTTGATATTGAAGCGCGTGTTGCGCTGGCCGATGCGCTGTGGCGCAGTGATATCCACGAGGCGCGCATCGCCGCTGCCAAACTGTTGACCCAAGCCCGCATTCAGCCCGATCAGGCGGCGTGGGAGTTGATCAAATCATGGGTGCCTGATTTTGATGGCGAGGCCATTGCCGATCACGTTTGCACCGCAGGTCAAAAGCGGCTCGAGGCCGATCCAAGCCGGTTTGACGAGATCGAAATCTGGACCAAAAGCACTGATATATGGACCCGTCGCACGGTCCTGACCATCACCCAGCCGTGGACCAAACAAAACAACCCGAAACCGGCAGACATTGCACTGCGTGATCGGGTTTTGGACTGGGCTGCCTCGTATCTTCCTGATTCAAATCGGCTGATCCAGAATGCTGTTGCGGGCTGGTTGCGGGATCTGTCCAAGCATGATCCAGACAGCGTCCGCGCCTTTCTGAAGAAGCATAAAAAAGGCGTAAAACCGTTTGTTCGCAAAGAAGCGACACGGCACATGAATCAACCCACCACCAGTTGATTATATAAATTCAGGTCGGAGCTGCGGGGGCTATTTCCCGCGCAGCTCGCGGCGCATTATTTTACCCGTGGCGGTCATCGGCAGACTGTCAATCGGCACAATCATTCGCGGCGCCACATGCGGGCTCACTTTGTCGCGCACCCGCTGGATCAGCACCGCCTCCAACCCCTCCCAATCGACACCATCGCGCAGCACCACAAACGCCTTGACCACCTCGGTGCGCAGCGCGTCCGGCACCCCGATCACCGCCGCCATCACCACATCCGGATGCCCGCCCAAACAATGCTCAATCTCGCTCGGACCAATCCGGTAACCGGCCGAGGTGATCACGTCATCATCCCGACTGGAAAATGTGAAATAGCCCGCCGCATCGCAAGTGCCCAAATCACCGGTGCGCATCCAGTCGCCGATAAATTTCGCAGCGGTGTCCTCGGCTTTGTTCCAATAGCGCAAAAACATCACCGGATCAGGCCGCCGCACCGCGATTTCGCCGATCTCACCCGCCGGCAAAACCTGCCCCTGCGCGTCAATCACCGCCACCTCATGCCCCGGCACCGCACGGCCCATCGCGCCCGCCACCTGATGCCCACCGCCGCCTTGCGACGAGATCACCAAATTGCACTCGGTCTGGCCGTAAATTTCATTGATATGACAGCCCAAGGCATCCTGCGCCCACGCCAGTAACGGTGCGCCTAAACTTTCGCCGCCTGAACTAACCGAGCGTAAATTCACCCCCGCAGGCACCACCGCCTGCTGCATCAATTTCAACGCCGTCGGCGGCATAAACAAGTTGCGCAAATGATGTTTCGCCATCAGTGCATAAGCCTCGTCGGGGTCAAATTTTCGCATCCGGCGGCTAACCAACGGCACCCCATAATACAGGCACGGCATCGCCATATCCATCAGCCCGCCAATCCAAGCCCAATCCGCAGGCGTCCAACCACGATCACCCTTTTGTGGGAAAAATTCATGGTGCATTTCGATCGCTGGCAAATGCCCCAACATCACTTGATGCCCATGCAAAACCCCCTTCGGTGGGCCCGTGGTCCCAGAGGTATAAATCAGCAACGCCGGATCATCCGGCTTGGTTACAACCGGTGTAATCTGATCTGATCCAGCCGCGATTTCGCCATGAAAATCACGGGTTGGCGCGGTGGCGGCATCAATTGAATAGACCTCAGACAGATCAGGCAACTGATCGCGCAAGCTCATGACTTTGGCCAGATTGGCTCCATCCGTCACCACAATTCTCGCGCCAGAATCCGACAGCCGATACGCCAGTGCATCTTCACCGAATAAGGTGAACAACGGCAGCGCAATCGCCCCCAATTTGTAGGCGGCAAAATGGCAAATCAACACCTCTGGTCCCTGCTGCAACAAAATCCCGACCCGATCACCGCGCTGCAATCCGCGCGCGGCAAACGCATTGGCCAAACGGTTCGAGGCCCGCTCCAACATGCCATAGGTCCAGGGCTGCTCATCGCCGTTTCCCGACAGATGGATCAACGCCACACGGTCTGGAAACTGCACCGCCCATCGGCGGCAACATTGGATGGCAATGTTGTACTCAGCCGGAAGATCCCAACGAAAATTCCGCCGCATTACGTCCCAATCGGGGTCCGGCGTTATCACCCTATTCAGCATAAACCACCAACTCCGGCAGCCCCGTCAACGGCGCCCCCAACAGGCGCAAAGCCGCCAGTGACACCCGGCTGCCCGCGGTTTTAGGCCCATCAATCGGGATCAAATCAACCGCCACAGATTTTCCATTGGCCGGATATTCAACCCGCCCTTTACCCGCCACCGTCACCAATGGCGTTTTCAACCAAAACCCCGGCTCCGTCGGATTGCCAAGCGAGCCAACCGTTGCCCCCAGCTTGCGCCCTCCCGATGTCGGCGCGGCCGCTTTGCTCCGTTGCGCGACTGTTGTGGTGTCAAATTGCTCCACCGTGCGCGCGGTTTTGACCGGTTTGGCCACACCCGTATCCGGTCGCGCGGCCGGGCGGGCGCCAGGGTCGGTCGCCTCGCCGGCCACATCAACGCGATTGCCGTTGAAACCCGCCCCCGCGCTAAAGCTCCCATCACACCCCGCCAACACCACAGCCAACGAAACTAAACATCCAATTTTAATACAATTTTTCATACCCGCAAACTATGCCGGATCGCGGCTCACATCAATGGCTGCCAACTTGATCTAGCCCCTTGTCGCCGCATCATATCGGTCCTAGAATGATTCTATGGAACCTGCTCTGATTGACCCCTTCATGCGCGCCATCACTTACCTGCGCGTTTCTGTCACCGACCGTTGCGACTTTCGCTGCACCTATTGCATGTCTGAAAACATGAAATTCCTGCCGAAACGCGAATTGCTAACGCTTGAGGAACTGGACCGCATGTGTTCAGCCTTTATCGGGCTTGGCGTCACAAAACTGCGGGTCACTGGCGGCGAGCCATTGGTGCGGCGCGGCATTATGAGCTTTTTTCAATCGATGAAACGGCACTTGGACAGCGGTGCTCTGAACGAGTTGACCCTGACCACAAACGGATCACAACTGGGGAAATATGCCGAGGAATTGGCCGAATGCGGCGTTAAACGTATCAACATTTCGCTGGACACGCTAGACGAGGAAAAATTCGCTAAAATCACCCGCTGGGGCCGATTGCCACAAGTTTTAAAAGGCATCGAGGCAGCTCAGGCGGCCGGTATGCGGGTCAAATTGAACGCGGTTGCGGTGAAGGGGTTTAATGAGAACGAGCTGTTCACCCTACAGGAATTCTGCGCCGAAAAGGACATGGATTTAACCTTCATCGAAGTGATGCCAATGGGGGAAGACATGGATGAGGCCATGCGTTTGGGGCAATATTGGTCCCTCAAAGATTTGCGTGACCAGATCGAAAGCCGCTTCAGCACCACCGATCTGACGCTCAACACAGGCGGGCCAGCGCATTACATCCGGATCAATGAGACTGGTCAAAAAATTGGCCTAATCCAACCCCTTAGCCATAATTTCTGCGAAAGCTGTAACCGAGTGCGGATCACCTGCACCGGCGAAATTTACACCTGTCTGGGACAAGAGGGCCACATGGACCTGCGCCCTGCCCTGCGTGACAATCCAGAAACTGACGCTCCGCTGATCGCCGACATTCACAAGGCAATCGGCAGCAAGCCCAAGGGCCATGATTTCGACTATTCGCGCCAACGCACCGACGGCCAGATGACTCGCCACATGAGCTTCACTGGCGGTTGAAACAGCAAACTGCGCCGCCCCCGCGTCTTCTTTTCATAAATATCCGCGCCGCAGGCAAAAGCGCTGGCCCCATCAGAGGGCCGCGCTTGAAGCGACGCGCAAAGCAGGCGCAACCAACCACAATCTCGATCTGTCCAAAAATTAAGGCGCCTGACATTCACTGTCAGACGCCTCAACTTCAAAAGTATAATGACAAGACCAAAACAGTTTCCCGCTAGCCCATCACCGCAGCGCTAGGCCGCAGGCATCCGGCTTTCGACCATTTCGGCCCACCAGCTACAGCCCATCGGAATGGCCTCATCGTTGAAGTTATATTCAGGGTGATGCACCATAGCCCCGTCCGGTCCATTGCCCATCAAAATATAGGCACCAGGACGTGCTTCCAACATATAGGAGAAATCCTCGCCCCCCATAACCAAGGCCGCATCGGTGTCGCAATCCCCCGATACTTTGGTCGCAGACGCCGCTGCGTATTCGGTTTCCGTGACGTGGTTCACCGTGGCCGGATAGCCGTGCATATAGTTCACAACCGCCGTGGCGCCGTAAGCTTCGGCGGTCAGCGTCGCCAGTTTGTTCAGGCGTTTTTCGGCCATATCGCGCACTTCGGTTTTCAATGTCCGCACAGTGCCACGCAGGGTGACGGTTTGCGGGATCACATTAAAAGCTTTGCTCTCGGTTTCAAAGCTGGTGACCGAGACCACAATCTGCTCCACCGGATCGGCGTTGCGCGACACGATGCTTTGCAGCGCCAAAACGATGTGGCTCGACACCACGGTCGGATCAATACAAACGTCAGGTTTGGCCGCGTGGCCGCCAACGCCCTCGACGGTGATTTCAAACTGGTCGGTGGCCGCAAAGAACGGGCCTGGCCGGATCGCGAATTCACCGATCTCTTTGCCGGGCCAGTTGTGCATGCCGTAAACTTCTTGGATGTTCCAACAATCCATCATGCCGTCATCGACCATTTCCTTGCCGCCGCCGCCACCTTCTTCGGCGGGTTGGAAAATCAGCACCACGGTGCCGTCAAAATTGCGAGTTTCGGCCAGATATTTTGCCGCTCCCAGCAACATCGCGGTGTGGCCGTCATGGCCACAAGCGTGCATCAGGCCGGGGGTTTTGGAGGCATACTCCAGCCCCGTGGCTTCCATGATTGGCAGCGCATCGAAATCGGCGCGCAGGCCAACGACCTTGCCAGCGGTGTCGGTTTTGCCTTTGATCACCGCAACAACGCCGGTGCGGCCGATTTTGCCGACCACTTCATCACAGCCAAAGCTTTCCAGCTTTTCGGTGATGAAAGCCGAGGTTTTCGGCGTGTCAAACAGCAGTTCGGGGTTTTCGTGCAGGTGGCGACGCCAGCCGGTGATTTCGGCCTGCATTTCGACGAAACGGTTCTTAATTGGCATTGGTTTGGTCCTCGCAAAGATGGTCAATTAGACGGTGCATGAACTGCTCTCCTGCCTCTAACTGACTGATTTCAATATATTCGTTGGCTTTGTGGGCCTGTTCGATACTGCCGGGTCCGCAAACAATAGAGGAATATCCGCCTTGTTGGAATTGTCCGGCCTCGGTGCAATAGGACACCACATTTATACTGTTGTCGCCGGTCAAACGGCGCACCAGATTTTCGGCGGCACCATCGACCTCGGATTCAAGCGCCGGAACCGCAAACCTAGTGGTGGTTTCGATCGATGTTTCAGGCCTGATCGCCTGCATTTCGGCCTCGACCTCGGCCACCTTGGCCAAATAAGCGTCGCGCCATTCCTCGACGCTGTCACCCGGAACAGGGCGGAAAAACACGCCGAATTCGCAATCCTTGGCGGTGATATTATTAGCGGTGCCGCCGTGGATGATGCCCACATGCAAGCTGGTATAGGGCGGGATAAAATCAGCCGCCAACGGCGACGGGGTGCGCGCTGCACTTTCGGCGTTTTTCTGGTTACACCAATCCACCAGTTTGGCCGCTTCCATCACCGCCGAAACTCCCGTGTGCAGCATCGAGGAGTGCACTTCAAAGCCGTTTATTTTCGTGTGCACGCTAAAGCCACCCTTATGGCCGGAAACCGTTTTCATCATCGATGGCTCGCCGATGATGGCGGCCGCAGCGCGCGGCAGATGTTTGGCCATCGCCTCGATCATAAAGGGCGCACCGACACAGCCGACTTCTTCGTCATACGACAGTGCGATCTGGATTGGCCGCTTGATGCCGCGCTCTAACGCCAAAGGCACCGCCGCCAGCGCCAAAGCGTCAAAGCCTTTCATGTCGCAGGTGCCACGACCGTATAGTTTACCGTTTTTCTCAACCACAGTGAACGGATCGGTGTCCCAATCCTGCCCGACCACCGGTACCACATCGGTGTGGCCCGACAAAATAACGCCGCCCTCAACCATTGGGCCGACGTTGGCATAGAGGTTCGCCTTGGTCTTATCCGCGTTATAAACACGGTGCGATTTCACCCCGTGTGACAGCAGATACGCCTCGACCCAATCAATCAGTTCCAGATTGGATTCCGAGCTAACCGTCGGAAAGGAAACAAGTTTTTCAAGCATTTGGCGCGCAGTATAGTGTTCAGGCACAGCCTTCTCCGTATGTTTGGGATGGCGCAAGATGGCCGCGGAACGAAACAAGGTCAAGTGCCTGTCGGCATTATTTGATTGAATGCTCAAAAAATATCGACCCGACAAAGTTAGCGGTTGATCGAAACGGGTTTCCTGCTAACGTTCAGCCATGCAAAATACCGGATCTTCGATTCCGGTAATAAAAACAAGATGCTGCCTGGGAGTTGACATATGCCCGATTGGGCTCTGCAGACCTCTGATATCAGAGGTTTTTGTACGAAACCAACCACCGACGCTGCCCGCCATCAAATGGCTGGGCTGCTTATTGGTGTGTCATCTTACGCAGCTCACTTGCATACAAAAACGACCAACTAGGGAGACTGAGACCAATGACAATGAAAGCAATCCTGATGGGTGCTGCCTGTGCCTTCGCAATCGCCCCTGCGGCGTTTGCCGAGCGCGGCGCCGATGGCCACCTCAACATCATCTATTGGCAGGCGCCATCGACGATGAACAACTACCTGTCCGGCGGCACCAAAGAGATGGACGCAGCCGCACTGGTTCTGGAGCCTCTGGCCCGTTACGACGAAACTGGCGCGATTGTGCCTTGGTTGGTTGACGAAGTGCCAACCGTTGCCAATGGCGGCGTTTCGGCTGATTTGAAAACCATCACATGGACACTGACCAAGGGCATCAAATGGTCTGACGGCTCTGCCCTGACCTCTGCCGACGTCAAGTTCACTTGGGAATATTGTACAGATCCAGATGGCGGTTGCGCCAACTCGAACTACTATGATGATGTTGTCAGCATTGACACACCGGATGATCTGACTGCGGTTGTGACCTTTGGGGTGTCAAAACCATTCCCATACAACGCCTTTGTTGGTGGCAACACACCGATCCTCCAAATGGCACAGTTCAAGGATTGCGTCGGGGCCAAAGCCCAGGAATGTACCGAAGCCAACTTTAACCCAATCGGCACCGGCCCGTTCATGGTTGATGAATTTCGTCCAAATGACGTGATCACCTTTAAGGCCAACCCGAACTACCGCGACCCGAACAAACCGGCGTTTGCGACTGTGACCTTCAAAGGTGGCGGCGACGCAACCGCTGCTGGTCGTGCGGTGCTGGAAACTGGCGAATTTGATTACGCTTGGAACCTGCAATTGGCACCCGATGTTCTGGCCCACATGGCAGCGGCTGGCAAAGGCCAAGTCATTTCCGGCTTTGGCACTTCAGTTGAGCGCATCATGGTTAACATGACCGATATTCGCCCAGAAGCTGGCGAAACCCGCGGCACCCGTGCCAGTCCACACCCGTTCCTGTCAGACATCCGCGTTCGCAAAGCGCTGTCGCTGGCGATTGACCGCGCGCTGCTGACTGAAATCGGTTACGGCACCACAGGCAAAGCAACATGTAACGTGCTGCCAGCCCCTGCAATCTATGCCTCAACCGCCAATGATGCTTGCCTCGTGCAAGATATTGCAGCCGCCAACGCGCTGCTGGACGAAGCCGGTTACGTGCTTGGTAGCGACGGTGTTCGTGCCAAAGACGGCATGAAATTGTCGGTTGTTTACCAAACCTCCACAAACGCTGTGCGTCAGGATTACCAAGCGCTGGTCAAACAGTGGTGGAATGAAATCGGCGTTGAAGTCGAGCTGCGCAACATCTCGGCCTCTGTGTTCTTTGGCTCCGATCCCGGTTCCAACGACACCTTCCAGAAGTTCTTTGCTGATGTAGAAATGTACACCAACAACTACTCTGGTACCGATCCTGAAGCCTATATGGCTGGTTGGAAATGTGACCAAGCGCCAACACCGGACAACCAGTGGCAGGGCAACAACATGCCGCGCTTCTGTTCCGATGCCTATGACGCATTGGTTAATGAGATGGCTATAACAGGTGACATCGACAAACGTATCGCGCTGGCAAAAGCCATGAATGATGCGCTGATGCAGGATTACGTAATCCTGCCAATCACCCACCGTTCTGACGTATCGGCCCGTGCCAATACGCTGGGCGGCGTTCGGATGAACGTTTGGGACAGCGAAACTTGGAACATTGCTGACTGGAACCGCGTAAAGTAATCCAGTACTAAAGCGGCGGCCCCGAGTGCAGATTCGGGGCCGCTTTTCACCCTTCCCCTAGAGAAATAAACAGAGACGCCGATGCTGACCTTTACCATCCGACGCTTATTGCTGGCTGTTCCGACGCTTTTGTTCATCTCTTTGGTGATCTTCTTGCTGTTGAAGCTGGCCCCCGGAGACCCGATGGCCCAAGTGCCACTGACGGTCCCGCCTGAAGTAAAAGAAAGAATGCGCGCAGCCCTTGGGCTCGGGCAACCGATCCATATTCAATACCTGAAATGGCTGGTGCAAATGTTCTGGGTTGAACCCCAAGTTCTGTTTGACCACATGGCTGGCACCAGCTTTGCCGAGGGTAAACAACGGGTAATCAGCTGGCAGACCAGATCGCCAGTGATGGACATCGTTGTGCAGCGCATTCCACAAACCCTGTGGGTGGTTGGCATGGCCTATCTGGTTGGTGTGTTGATCGCGATCCCGATCGGGATTTACTCCGCCTATAAACAATACTCACTGTTCGACCAAATCGGCACCTTCGTTTCAATGATCGGTTTCTCAGTGCCGCCGTTCTTCTCGGGTGTGCTGATGATCGTGGTGTTTTCGGTCACCTTGGGCTGGTTCCCATCAATCTATGACACCACGCTGGTCGTCGACAGCTGGGAGAGCTTTGGCAAGCAATTGCGCCAAATGGTGATGCCGGTGATGGTGCTGGCGCTGCAAACCACAGCCCAGATCAGCCGTTACATGCGCGCCTCGATGCTGGACAATCTGAACCAGGATTACGTGCGCACCGCGCGGGCCAAGGGTCTGAGCGAACAGGTCGTGGTGCTGGTGCATGTGTTGCGCAACTCGATGATTCCGGTTGTGACCGTGATTGCCTTGGGCGTGCCGGCTATTTTCGGCGGTGCTATCATCACCGAACAAGTGTTCAAAGTGAACGGTATTGGTCAGCTTTTGATCACCGCCATTCAAGCCAACGATCTGCCTATGGTGCAAACCCTGACCTTTATGTTTGCCATTCTGATTGTGCTGTTCAACCTGATTGCCGACATCATGTACGGCATTCTTGACCCAAGGATCCGCTATGACTGATACATCCTCCCCCAGCAAAGCGCCCCGTTCCCAGTGGTGGGACGTTTGGGACCAGTTCAAAAGCCACCGCGGCGCGATGATTTCCTCGGTGATCTTTTTAGCCATCCTGTTTGCGGTGGTGTTTGGCGAAATGCTCTGGCATTTTGACGCCAGCTTCATCGACATCCGCTCGCGCAATCAGGGGCCGTCCTTCACCCACCCGCTGGGCACCGATCAATTGGGCCGCGATACTTTGGCACGAATGATCCGTGGCGGGCAAATCTCGATTGCCGTCGGGCTAACCGCGATGATGCTGTCGCTGGTGCTTGGCACGTTGGTCGGGGTTTCTGCTGGCTATTTCAAACGCCTCGACGGCATCTTGATGCGGCTGACCGACCTGTTCCTTGCCCTGCCTTTGTTGCCGCTGTTGTTGGTGATGGTGATGCTGTTTCGCGAACCACTCAGCGCCGCCTTTGGGCCAGAAACCGGCATTTTCATCCTGATGGTCTCGGCCATTGGCATCACCAGCTGGATGCCAACCGCCCGCATTGTGCGCGGCGATGTGCTGGCCTTAAAGGAACGTGAATTCATCCTGTCAGCCCGCTCCATCGGCACCACACCATTCAAAATGATCCTGCGCCATATCCTGCCCAACGTGCTGTCACCGATCATGGTGTCAGCCACCTTGGGCATCGCCAACGCGATCATCACGGAAAGCGCTTTGTCCTTCCTCGGCCTCGGCTTCCCACCGGATTTCCCGACCTGGGGCCGGCTGCTGTATGACGCCACTGACTTCTTGCAGCTTTACCCCGAGCGGGTGATCTGGCCGGGCCTTGCGATTTCGCTGACCGTGCTGTCGGTGAACTATATCGGCGATGGCCTACGTGATGCATTAGACCCTCGCATCAGAGGACGCTAAAATTATAACCCCGAAATCTTTGTTAGGTTTCGGGGTTTTTTATTGCCCAAAACATCCGACGCTCGGCCAATAGCGCCGCCCTGTTTCAGCGCACAATCCACCACACAACCAAAGACACGGATAGGCCGACAACATCGGCGCAGCCAGCCCCACCGCGGTGCCAAAACGATGCGCGCCATAGGTCGCCAGAGTGATGACAGACGAACGGATCGCCCCAACAAGCCCCACACATCACAAGACCCTGGAGTTAACCGCGAATCTTGGTGATGGCATAATTTTCAGGTGGCGTATCATGGATGTGATTCATGCATCCAATATTTCCAGGAAAGGAAAGATACGCCATGACAGAGACTACAGTTACACCGCTCATGCGGCCAGGGGAATTTTGCGATCAGCTCACATCGGTTCTGCGCAGTGGCGCTCAGGCGTTGTTGGCCCAGGCCATTGAGGCGGAGGTTGCCAGTTTTATGGCCTGCTGTAAACGGCGGAGCAATACTAGGCCACAGTAGCGGCGGCATATTGCGGTCGCGGGCGGAGTAAAAACCGGCCACTTTAGCCCTTTCATTTATGTGAGGGTTTGGGGATTTATACTGTGGAATTGTATTTGAAGGTTCGCCGAGCTCATTTTCATGATGGGTTGAGCGGGCGGGCTATTGCCCGGGATTTTGGGATCTGCCGAGATAGTGTTGCGAAGATGTTGGCGTATTCGGAGCCTCCCGGATATCGTCGCACGGCGTCGATCAGGCGACCCAAGCTGGATGCGTTTACGTATCAGATTAATACTTGGCTGGCGGAAGACAAAGGGCACCCGCGCAAGCAACGCCATACGGCCAAGCGGATATTTGATCGGTTGCGGGCTGAATGTGAGTTCACGGGTGGCTACACCATCGTGAAGGATTATGTGCGCAGCAAGAAGCGTGGCGGCAAGGAGATGTTTGTGCCGCTCAGCCATCCGGCGGGGCATGGGCAGGCCGACTTTGGCGAGGCCTTGGTTGTGATCGGCGGTGTGGAACAGAAGGCTTATTTCTTTGCCTATGATTTGCCACACAGTGATGCCTGCTATGTCCGAGCCTAGCAGAGAGCCAATACCGAAGCATGGCTGGACGGGCATGTTCATGCCTTTGCATTCTTCGGCGCTGTTCCTCAGTCGGTTCTCTACGATAATGACCGGTGCCTTGTCGCCAAAATTATGCCGGATGGCACGCGCAAACGCACGCAGCGGTTCAGCGCCATGCTGTCGCATTATGTGATCAATGACCGGTATGGCCGTCCGGGCAAGGGCAATGACAAAGGCAAGGTTGAAGGGCTGGTTGGTTATGCGCGCCGCAACTTCATGGTGCCAATGCCGCGCTTCGCCAGTTGGGATGCGTTCAACGATTATCTGGAAGAGCAGTGCCTGAAGCGACAGGGAGATGTGTTGCGGGGTCACAAAGTCAGTATTGGTGAACGGCTGGAAGCTGTCCTGGCAGTAATGCAAGCATTGCCAGCCGCACCGTTTGAAGCCTGTGACCGACAAAGCGGACAAGTGACCTCGACGTCATTGGTCCGGTATCGCGGCAATGATTATTCTGTGCCAGTTGCTTATGGCCACCGTGAGGTCTGGATCAAAGGCTTTGTTGGCTGTGTCACTATTG
>JPUR01000176.1 GCA_001321835.1 Marinosulfonomonas sp. PRT-SC04 | reverse complement strand
GGCGTCATGTTTGCCAATGATGAATGTGGCCTGCGCCAGTTGTAATCTTCTTGCCTGTAAACGGCGGAGCAATACTAGGCCACAGTAGCGGCGGCATAATGCGGTCGCGGGCGGAGTAAAAACCGGCCACTTTAGCCCTTTCATTTATGTGAGGGTTTGGGGATTTATACTGTGGAATTGTATTTGAAGGTTCGCCGAGCTCATTTTCATGATGGGTTGAGCGGGCGGGCTATTGCCCGGGATTTTGGGATCTGCCGAGATAGTGTTGCGAAGATGTTGGCGTATTCGGAGCCTCCCGGATATCGTCGCACGGCGTCGATCAGGCGACCCAAGCTGGATGCGTTTACGTATCAGATTAATACTTGGCTGGCGGAAGACAAAGGGCACCCGCGCAAGCAACGCCATACGGCCAAGCGGATATTTGATCGGTTGCGGGCTGAATGTGAGTTCACGGGTGGCTACACCATCGTGAAGGATTATGTGCGCAGCAAGAAGCGTGGCGGCAAGGAGATGTTTGTGCCGCTCAGCCATCCGGCGGGGCATGGGCAGGCCGACTTTGGCGAGGCCTTGGTTGTGATCGGCGGTGTGGAACAGAAGGCTTATTTCTTTGCCTATGATTTGCCACACAGTGATGCCTGCTATGTCCGAGCCTAGCAGAGAGCCAATACCGAAGCATGGCTGGACGGGCATGTTCATGCCTTTGCATTCTTCGGCGCTGTTCCTCAGTCGGTTCTCTACGATAATGACCGGTGCCTTGTCGCCAAAATTATGCCGGATGGCACGCGCAAACGCACGCAGCGGTTCAGCGCCATGCTGTCGCATTATGTGATCAATGACCGGTATGGCCGTCCGGGCAAGGGCAATGACAAAGGCAAGGTTGAAGGGCTGGTTGGTTATGCGCGCCGCAACTTCATGGTGCCAATGCCGCGCTTCGCCAGTTGGGATGCGTTCAACGATTATCTGGAAGAGCAGTGCCTGAAGCGACAGGGAGATGTGTTGCGGGGTCACAAAGTCAGTATTGGTGAACGGCTGGAAGCTGTCCTGGCAGTAATGCAAGCATTGCCAGCCGCACCGTTTGAAGCCTGTGACCGACAAAGCGGACAAGTGACCTCGACGTCATTGGTCCGGTATCGCGGCAATGATTATTCTGTGCCAGTTGCTTATGGCCACCGTGAGGTCTGGATCAAAGGCTTTGTTGGCTGTGTCACTATTG
>JPUR01000175.1 GCA_001321835.1 Marinosulfonomonas sp. PRT-SC04 | reverse complement strand
GTGTCATTCCTTTTACTCAGTTTACAGAAATGACACGGAATCTCTAACGCTCCCCCCTTGCGGGGGCGCTCTAATTACTGATCCAAGAAACTGCGCAACTTGCGGCTTCGACTTGGGTGCTTCAACTTCCGCAATGCCTTGGCCTCGATTTGCCGGATGCGTTCGCGTGTCACCGAGAACTGCTGACCGACTTCTTCCAGCGTGTGGTCGGTGTTCATGCCGATGCCAAACCGCATCCGCAGAACCCGTTCCTCGCGTGGTGTGAGGGATGAG
Source organism: Marinosulfonomonas sp. PRT-SC04 (assembly GCA_001321835.1). The sequence goes on along the minus strand of JPUR01000175.1, from coordinate 21,839 downwards.
AGAACCCGCGTGGTGGTTTCTTTCAGGTTTTCCTGAATGGCAGAATCCAGTGGCAGAACCGCGTTTTTATCCTCGATGAAGTCACCCAGCTGGCTGTCTTCTTCATCACCAATCGGGGTTTCCAACGAAATTGGCTCTTTGGCGATTTTCATCACCTTGCGCACTTTTTCAAGCGGCATTTTCAGCTTCTCGGCCAATTCTTCTGGTGTTGGTTCGCGACCAATTTCATGCAACATCTGGCGACCAGTGCGCACCAATTTGTTAATGGTTTCAATCATATGCACCGGAATACGAATGGTGCGGGCCTGATCGGCGATGCTGCGGGTAATGGCCTGACGGATCCACCATGTCGCATAGGTCGAGAATTTATAGCCGCGGCGATATTCGAATTTATCCACCGCTTTCATCAGGCCGATGTTGCCTTCTTGGATCAGATCAAGGAATTGCAGACCGCGGTTGGTGTATTTTTTCGCAATCGAAATCACCAAACGCAGGTTGGCTTCGACCATTTCTTTCTTGGCCTGGCGTGCTTCTCTTTCGCCCTTTTGGACCTGGTGCACGATGCGGCGGAATTCTGGGATATCCAGCCCGATGTACTGCCCAACTTGCGTCATCTCGCCGCGTAATTCTTCGATTTTCGGGGTCGAGCGTTCCAGCAAAGCCTGCCAGCCACGTCCGGTTTTCTGCCCCATCTGCTCCATCCACATCGGATCCAGCTCGTGATCACGGTAAGCCTCGATAAATTCGCGGCGGTTGATCCGCGCCTGGTCGGCCAGTTTCACCATATTACTGTCAATCGACATGATCTTGCGATTGACGCCATACATCTGGTCAATCAGCGCCTCGATCCGGTTGTTATGCAGATGCAGCTCGTTCACCAAGGTGACGATTTCGGTGCGCAGTTTTTGGTATTTGGTCTCGGCTTTCTTTGAGAAACTCTTGTCTTCGTTCAGAGTTGCGGAAAGCCGCGCGTCCTGCATTTCCGACAACAGGGCGTAATCGCGCGCAATCAGGTCCAGCGTTTCCAAAACCCGTGGCTTCAGCACCGCTTCCATCGCGGCCAGCGACAGGTTGGCCTGCTCGCCCTCGTCATCATCGTCATCTTCGTCCTGAGCGATCGGATTGCCATCGGCATCCATTTGCCGAACCACATCGGGTTTATCCTCTGCTGGGGTCTCAGTTGTCGGCGCAACGACGGGCTCTTCCTCGGTCTCTTCGCCCATCGTATCGCCGAATGTGGTCTCAAGGTCGATCACATCGCGCAGCAAAATATCCTCGGACAACAGCTCGTCCCGCCAGATGGTAATCGCGTTGAACGTCAGTGGGCTTTCGCACAGCCCCAAAATCATTGTGTTGCGACCCGCTTCGATCCGCTTGGCAATCGCAATCTCGCCCTCGCGGCTCAGCAATTCGACCGAGCCCATTTCACGCAAATACATCCGAACCGGATCATCGGTGCGATCCAGTTTCTCGCCACCCGTGACCGTCAGCGTGATCTCCGAGGAGCCAGATGTGGTGGTCACATCGGTCGAGGCTTTTTCCTCTTCCTCATCATTTTCGATAATATTGATGCCCATTTCAGACAACATCGACATCACGTCTTCGATCTGTTCACTGCTGACATGATCAGGCGGCAAAACCTTGTTCAGCTGATCATAGGTAATGTAGCCCCGTTCACGCCCTTGGGCGATCATCTTTTTAACGGCGGCTTGGCCTGTGTCGGCGATTTCGTCTTTGTCGTCTACGTCTTTAGCGGCCATTACTGTGTCCTTTCGAAAGACAAAGTGATTCGTTTTATCTACTGGTTCGAATCAACACGTCGAATCACTGATTCGCAACCGGTTTACATTGATTTCTTTACCTGTTCCTTATCAAAGCGTTCACTTTTTGCTTTCAGGGCCACTCTTTTCTAATATTTTGCTCATCAGCCGCGCAAAAACATCCCTTTCGTCGCGATCCATCAACGCCCCACTCGGCGCGGTGTCGAACACAGCGGAGTCTTTGCTCTCGCTTCGTTGGGCCAGATTGCGCGCTTCGGCCGCTTGACTGAGCCGCCACGTCAGCCCCTCGTCAACCAACCCGCCGATGTCTTCCATCGCCTCGTCAATTTCGCGCAGAACGCCGCGCTGCGCATCCAGTTTGGCCAATTCCTCAGCCACGCACATTGCCGCGATTGTCGCATTGCCCGGCACCCGAACCGCTGGCGATATCTGCACATGGCGCGGTGCCATCACCGCCGCCAATTCCGCTCCGACCTCGGCCTCGACCAATGCCCGCAAATTATCGACGCCACCAAAGCGCAACAAACAATCGCGCACCGCCCGATGCTCAAAACTCGCAAGCTCCATTCGCTCCAGCGCGCCCTCAAAATCAGGCAGAACCTCGGGGTTCAACACCAGCGCCGCTAAGATCACCGCTTCGCGCAAATGCTCCTCGGCCCCCTGCCCAGCACTCACCAAAAGCGACGATTTCGTGCTGGGCTGCACCGGCGCGGGCGCACTCTTGCCCTTCCATGTGCCTTTATTCTGGGCGCGGCGCGGTGGTGAAAACAGCTCCCAACGCATCTGCTTGATCGCTTCGCCGTAATGCCCCCGAATCGAGGCATCTTTAATCTTCGAGATCGCCGCCCGCAGTTTTTTATCCAACCCCGCCTTGCGCTCGGGGCTGTCAAACACCCCGCCCTCGGTTTCACGTCGCCAAAGCAGTTGCACCATCGGTAAAGCACCATCCAAAAGGCGCTGCATCGCGCCCTTGCCTTGCGCCTTCAGCACATCATCAGGGTCTTGACCCTCGGGCATCAAAGCAAAGCGCAGCGACTGCCCCGCCTCCAGTTGCGGCAAGGCCAAATCAATCAACCGCAAAGCCGCCTGAAAACCGGCCCGGTCCCCATCCAGCGCAATCAGCGGCTCGGGCGACACCCGCCACATCATCTGCAATTGGTTCTCGGTGATCGCGGTGCCCAGCGGCGCAACGCAAGCCGTAAAGCCAGCCTCGACCAGCGCGATCACATCCATATACCCCTCGGCCACGACCAGCGGCACACCCTTACCCGCCGCCTCGCGCGCAGGGCCGTGATTATAAAGCGTGCGGCCCTTATCAAACAGCTCGGTCTCGGGGGAATTCAGATATTTGGCCCGCGCATTCGGATCCATCGCCCGCCCGCCCAGCGCAATTGCCCGCCCCCGCGCATCCCGAATGGGAAAAATAATCCGGCCCCGAAAACGGTCATAAGGTGCGCGCCCATCATCCGGCCGCGCCGCCAATCCGGCATCAATCACCAAATCCTCAGCCACACCCTTGCCGGTCAAATACGCGAATACACCTTGGCGCCCATCGGGGGCAAAACCGATTTCCCAGCGATCCTGCACCGCCTCGCTCAAACCGCGCCCCGCCAGATACTCCCGCGCCGAAGCCGCATTTGCGGTCTTTAGCTGCAGACGGAAATATTGCACCGCCTGCTCCATAACCTCAGCCAGTTGCGTGCGCCGGTCGGCTTTCTGCTGAGCCGCAGGATCACGCTTTGGTACCGGCATTCCGGCCTCGCGCGCAATAATCTCAACCGCCTCCATAAACCCAACATTCTCGGTTTCCCGCACAAAGGAAATCGCGTCGCCCTTAGCGTGGCAGCCAAAACAGTAATAAAACCCCTTGCGATCATCGACATGAAAGCTGGCGGTTTTTTCCTGATGGAACGGACACGGCGCCCACATATCGCCCTTGGCCTGATTGGATTTTCGCGTGTCCCACATCACTTTTCGCCCGACAACATCAGTCAGACTGATACGGGTGCGCAATTCTTCAAGGAAACCGGGTGGCAAACTCATAGCCTCAAATACCAAGCCCACCGCCCCAAAGTCTAGCGCCGCTTTCTTCTTTTCCTAAATATCCGCGCCGCAGGCCAAAAAACCCTTATTGCGCCGCCACCGACAGCATCGCAGCCCTCAGCTCATCCACCAACGTCTTGGCCATTGAGCGAAACGCCATTATTTCAAACGCATCCGCCCCGACCCGCGTGATCGACACCATCATATGCCGCAACTCACTGCGCGCCGTATGCCCACGCTTAAACACCGCAGGGCGCAAATCCAGCGAGGTCAGCCGCGCCAAAACATCCACCGCTTGCTCGCCCTGCAACCGCACCACAGCCCAGCTGTCAGACTGATCCACCAACGCCGCAAACTCGGCCAGCGCCGCATCAGGCCCAGCGCCGATCAACAGGGCTTGATCATAGCCAAACCACACAGCCCGAACACCGGCTTTTGCCGCCGCTCTGTTTGGCTTGGGAAATCCAATTCCATATGCCGCGTTCAAAGCCGCCGACAACGGCTGCTCTTTGCCCTTATAGGCCGACACCAAGGTCATACTTTTGTGCTCAACAGCCCTCAACTGACACGCCCCCGCCTCAATCGGCAACAGCCCGTCACACGGGTTCACCACATTTAAATTAACCACGAACCCGCCCTCCATCTGGATCAAAAAACACCGGATCACATACCTCGCACAGGGTATTCACCCCGCGTAAATGGTCCACCATCCGGATAACTTCGCCATGTCGGGCTCGTCCGTTTTGCAACAAGCCCAGCGCCAATGGCACCCCCAGTGTCGGCGAGAAACAAACACTGGTCACACCGCCCTGATCATTCTCACGGATCGCCTCAGCGTCTTTGCCAAACAAATGCGCCCCCGCCGTCATTAATTTTGCCGCCCCCACGGGCTTCAAACCAACCAGCTGTTCACGCGCAGGACCATTCAGGCCAACCCGTGTCGAGGCCGCTTTGCCAATGCAATCCTTCTTGCCCGACACCATCCGCCCCATGCCAATATCAAACGCCGTGGCCCCCCCGTGAATTTCTGCATGCGTAATAAACCCCTTCTCGATCCGCAGCACATTCAACGCTTCCATGCCATAAGCACCGCCACCCAAACCTTCGGCCTCCTCCAGAAAAACCTCAAACAACGCCGCGCCGTACCGCGCTGGCACAGCGATTTCATAAGCCTGCTCACCAGAGAACGAGATCCGGAACAACCGCGCCTCAACCGAACCAATCTTCACAGCCCCACAGCCCATAAACGGAAAACTGTCATTGTCGATGTCATCCTGCAGAACCGCATTCAACACCTCACGTGCTTTTGGCCCCGCCACCGCAAATTGCGCCCATTGCTCCGTCACCGAGCCAATCCGCACATCCCACTCCGGATGCAGCCCTTGCAGCACGAACTCCATGTGCCGCATCACCAAACCAGCCGCCGCCGTGGTGGTGGTCACCACATAATGCGTCGCCCCGATCCGCGCACAGGTGCCATCATCCATCACAAATCCATCGTCACGCAGCATCAAGCCATAGCGCACCCGACCAACCTTCAGGCTCGACATCATATTGCAGTAGATAAAATCCAAAAATCGCGCCGCATCCGGCCCCTGCACATCAATCTTGCCCAGCGTCGAAACATCACAAATCCCGACCGATCCGCGCACCATCGCAACCTCGCGATCACAGGATTGCCGCCATGTCTTCTCGCCCTCTCGTGGAAAGAACGACGGCCTGTACCACAGCCCAGCTTCAATCATCGGGGCCTTGCGCGCCAACGTGGCAACATGCGACGTGGTAAACCGCTCTGGCGCAAATCCCTTGCCAGCCCCAGCCGAGCCCATCGCCGCAATCGACACAGGCACATAAGGCGGGCGGTACGTGCTGGTGCCAGTTTCGGCAATCCCGCGCCCAGTCACATCGGCCAACACCGCCAACGCGCCAATGTTGGAGTTCTTGCCCTGATCCGGTGCCATGCCTTGGGTGGTGTAGCGCTTCATATGCTCGACCGAGGCAAAGTTTTCACGCGCCGCCAATTCCACATCCGTGACCGTCACATCATTGGCAAAATCGAGCCATGCCCGCCCGCCATTGCCCTTAATCGCCCAGAGCGGCGACAGCGTGTAATCCTCACTGCCAGTCACTGGCCCTGCTACCGGCAATGGCATTGAGGGTGCCTTGATGCCCAGCGCCGTCAGCGCTTGTTTGGCGCGAAACACACCCGACTTTAACGCACCCTTAGTGCTGAACACCCCAGCGGCAGCCCCCGCCACATGCAGACCCGCGCAATTCTTAGGATCAGGCACAAAGGCATGGACGCTGTCATTCCAAATCGGACGCCCACCCAAATGGCAGCTTAGATGCAGCGTCGGGTTCCACCCCCCCGACATTGCCAAACAATCCGCCTCAATCTTCTCAAGCCCACTGCTGGTTTGCAGATGAATTTCACTCAAGGCTTTGCGCCCTTTGGTGTTAACCACCTGCGCGCCAGTATACACAGGATAATCACCGTTGATGTCCGCATCAAACCGACTGTCAATCAGCGCCACCACCTCAATGCCAGCTTCAACCAAATCCTGCGCGGTGCGGTGGGCATCGTTGTTATTGCCAAACACCGCCACTTTTTGCCCAGTCGCCACCCCCCAGCGGTTCAGATAAGAGCGCACCCCACTGGCCATCATCACACCGGGCCGATCATTCATCGGAAATGCCACAGGACGCTCAATCGCCCCCGCCGCCAGCACAGATTGCTTGGCAACAATCTGCCAAAAGGTTTCCAGCGGTGCGTCCGCATTCGGGCTGGCCAAATGGCCGCAAACCCGCTCAAGCGCGCCGTAAGTGCCGCCGTCATAAACCCCAGTCACCGTGGTGCGCCGCATCAAGCGCACATTGTCCATCGCGGCCAGCTCAGCCAACACACGATCAACCCATATATGTGCAGGCGCACCATCCAACAGCTCAGTCTCGGCCAGCAAACGCCCGCCCATCCGCGCATCTTCATCCGCCAAAATCACATCGGCCCCAGCCCGCGCCGCGGTTAAAGCCGCCATCAACCCAGCCGGCCCAGCGCCAACCACCAACAGATCGCAATGCGCCGTGGCCTGATCATAGCGCGCCAAATCCGGCAGGCCCGAAAGCGCCCCAAGTCCTGCAGCGCGACGGATAATCGGCTCGTAAACCCGCTCCCAAAAGGCTTTTGGCCACATAAATGTTTTGTAATAAAACCCCGCCGACAAAAACCGCGAGAACATATCATTCACCGCCATCACATCGGTATTCAACGAGGGCCAGCGGTTTTGGCTCACCGCTTGCAAGCCTGTGAAGATTTCCTGCGTCGTGGCCCGCACATTTGGCGTGGCCTGCGCCCCCTGTCCCGTTGTCACCAACGCGTTTGGCTCCTCAGAGCCCGCCGTCAACACCCCGCGCGGACGGTGGTATTTGAACGAGCGCCCGAACAGCCGCACCCCGTTTGCCAACAGCGCCGACGCCAGCGTATCACCCTCATGACCACTATAGCGCTGCCCATCAAAGGAAAACGCCACCGCAGTGCTGCGATCAATCAGCCCCTTACCGTCAACCCTCATGTGCTCACCCGATCTTTGGCCAACATCACGCCTGATATCTCGTGATTGACCGTATTACGGCTGATCACCAACCACGCGCCACAGCCTGCCTCATGATGCCATAAATCACGGGTCATGCCCGCCGGATTGTCACGGTTGTGCAGGTAGTCATCCCATACGTCAGGCCCAGCATCCGCCTCGGGACGTTGCAACGCAAGGGCCGCACCCTGATAGTAAAACTCGCGCCTGTCGCGCTCCCCGCAGAGGGGGCATTTGATCCGCATATCCGTGTCCCTTTTATCCGTTGGTCACGGGCGCACGCGCCCCAAAACTCAGCTTAATGTTGATTGTGTTGCGCACCGGCGCCCTCCTCATCAATCAGGTGACCGGACTTAAACCGGTTTAACTGAAACCGCGCGGCAGGTGCATGGTGGTGGCCCGTCGCCAATAAATGCGCAAATGATTTGCCCGACCCCGGCACGGCCTTGAAGCCGCCGTAACACCAGCCCGCATTCAAATACAGACCATCAATATCGGTTTTATCGATGATCGGCGAGCCATCTGGCGTCATGTCCATGCCCCCCCCCCCACGAGCGCAGCACCTTTGCCTTGCCGATCACCGGCATCAAAGTCATCGCCGCCTGCATCACTTGTTCCTTACGATGCAGACCGCCGCGCGCTGCATAAGAAGCATAGAAATCCAGATCACCGCCGAACACCAAACCACCCTTGTCCGATTGGCTGATATAAAAATGCCCCATGCCAAAGCTGACCACATGATCAATCACCGGCTTCAACCCCTCGGTGACAAAGGCCTGTAACACATGACTCTCGATCGGTAAACGCATCCCCGCCATCGCCGCCACTTGGCTGGAGCGACCGGCCACCACCATCGCCACTTTTTTGGCGCGGATCATACCACGGGTGGTTTGCACCCCGCGCACCTGACCGTTTTCAATATCAATACCGGTGACTTCGCAATTCTGGATCAGATCAACACCGCGCTGATCGGCCCCGCGCGCGTACCCCCACGCCACCGCATCATGCCGTGCCGTGCCGCCACGGGCGTGCATCAAACCGCCATACACCGGAAAGCGGGCGTTGTCGAAATCCAGATAGGGCAGCATTTTTCGCAAGGCAGCGCGATCCAGCAATTCAGCATCATCACCCTGATTGATCATCGCATTGCCGCGCCGCACGGCATCATCGCGCTGACCATCAGAATGGAACAGCTGAATAACCCCGCGCTGCGACAGCATCACGTTATAATTCAGCTCGGATTCAAGGTTTTCCCAGAGTTTTAGCGAATGGCTGTAAAATTCATTATTACCCGGCAGGTAATAGTTTGCCCGTACAATCGTGGTGTTGCGCCCGATGTTGCCACCGCCCAGATAGCCTTTTTCCAGAACTGCGATGTTCTTCAGCCCATATTCTTTGGCCAAGTAATACGCCGTCGACAGCCCGTGACCGCCACCGCCGATGATAAGAATGTCATATTCAGGCTTGGGATCAGGGTTGCGCCATTGCGGCTTCCAACCCTTATTTCCGCTCAGACCTTGGCATAATACCTGCCAACCAGAAAATCGCATCGCATCCCCCAAATCATATCAGCCCGATAGAACCAATTCCTGAGAGAATATTCAATGGAAAGCGGCAAAAAATCTGCCGCCTTCCAGTATTGATTAAACAGCCTGCGACTTACAGCCCTTTGGCCGTATAGGCCTTCGCCACCCGAGTGATCGCCACGATAAAGGCCGCAGTGCGTAAATCTTCGACCTCGTCACGCGAATGCCAGACTTCACGCATCGATTGATAGGCTGCGCGCATGGTGTCATCCAACCCCGATCGAACCAATTCCAACTCGTCGGCCCCGCGCAGATACTGGCTTTTGAAATCAGGTGACATCGACCATTTATCACCAAGAGAGCTGTCCAAACGCTCCAGCTCGTCGACCACCAGTTGGTGGCGAGATTCTTCTTGGCGGCGCTGCATGCGGCCAAACCGGATATGGCTCAAGTTCTTAACCCATTCAAAGTAAGACACCGTCACCCCGCCCGCATTGGCGTACAAATCGGGGATGATCACCGTACCTTTTTTGCGCAAAACCTCGTCAGCGCCAGCCGTGATTGGCCCGTTCGCAGCCTCAATGATCAAAGGCGCCTGAATACGATCGGCGTTTGTCAGGTTAATCACCGATTCAAGGGCGGCCGGGATCAAAATGTCGCACTTCATCTCGAGCAGTTTGGCACCATCCTCATTGAAATGAGTATCACTATACCCTGCCAGCCCGCCGTGTTCGCCCATCCAGTTGTGAACAGCCTCAACATCCAGCCCCTCAGGGTCATACAGGCTGCCATCACGCTCAATGATGCCAACAATCTTGGCACCATCTTCTTCGCTTAGGAATTTAGCGGCGTGATAGCCCACATTGCCCAGCCCCTGCACAATAATGTTCTTGCCCTTCAGGCTGCCATCCAGCCCAGCGATGGCAATATCTTCGGGGTGGCGGAAGAATTCACGCAACGCGTATTGCACCCCGCGCCCTGTGGCCTCGATGCGTCCGGCAATGCCGCCAGCATGCAACGGCTTGCCGGTAACACAGGCCTTGGCGTTGATGTCAGTGGTGTTCATCCGCGCGTATTGGTCGGCAATCCACGCCATTTCACGTTCGCCAGTGCCCATATCAGGCGCCGGTACGTTTTGTGACGGGTTGATCAGGTCGCGCTTGATCAGCTCATAGGCAAAACGCCGCGTGATCAGCTCCATTTCTTGTTCGTTGTAATCTCGTGGATCGATTCGCAAACCGCCCTTGGACCCGCCAAACGGCGCTTCGACCAGCGCGCATTTATAGGTCATCAGCGCGCCCAGCGCCTCGACCTCGTCTTGGTTAACGCTCGGCGCAAAGCGAATACCGCCTTTGACGGGTTCCATATGTTCGGAATGCACCGATCTATACCCGGTGAAGGTTTTGATTTCCCCACGCAGCCGCACCCCGAATCGCACCGTATAGGTGGCGTTCACCACACGGATTTTTTCTTCGAGCCCAGGCGCCAACTCCATCAGCGCAACAGCCCTGTTGAACATCATATCTACAGATTCGCGAAAACTGGGTTCATTGGTGACCGACATAATTACTCTCCCAAAAAAAAATGTGGTGCAACAGAATCGCACGACGACAGTGTTAAATCGACTAAGCCACAAATTGGTTAACAATACATCTGAAATTATGCTCGGCAGACCGACAGCGGACAGAGCCGCCAACCAAATATGAGACGGCTGTGAATGGACGCACCAACAAACAGCGCAGTCACCAATCCGTTCCATTTTCAATGATTAGCCACCCAACCGAGACAACCGCCGCCCATTGCACCCTGAAATTGTGAATATATCGTTACTTTGTCTTTGTTCGACCAAAACCCGCCCCAATTTAGCCACATCTACATGGCGATAGTCCCCTGCGCGTTTCATGCGTGCCGAGGGACATCCTGTTTTGGTGTTCATGAAAGGACGAGTGATGAAGTACGGCTTGAGCAAAGTTATTAACATAGAAAACAAAACGGCCACACGTCCGAATTCTGGTGGTATTAAAGCGGTATTCCAGCGCAAACTCGGCCTATTTCGCCTTGACCTATTTCGCCAAGACGACGACGGATCTGTGACGATCTTCGGTCTTTATATGTTCATTTGCATGCTGATCATCAGTGGGCTGGCATTCGATACCATGCAGGTGGAATATTGGCGCACCAAAATTCAATATACCACTGATCGCGCCCTGTTGGCATCGGCCAGTATGAACCAAACCCTCAGCGCTCAGGAAATCTTTGACGACTATTTCGCCAAAGCAGGCATGCCAGGCCAAGCCCCGACCGCAACCGTGGAAAACGGCTTGAACTTTCGCACGGTTTCGGCAGAATATGCCCCGGACGATGTTCCGCGGATCAAAACCCTTTTCATGAGCAAAGCCTTTCGCTCACTTTTAGACCCACACAAGATCAAAGACCCCGGTGGCATCGACTTCCTGCCTGCAATTGCCTCTGGTGCAGCAACTGACAACGTTGACAAAGTCGAGATTTCGCTGGTTCTTGATGTCTCCGGATCCATGGGTTCGCAGTCCGCATCAGGGCACACAAAGCTCTATGATTTGCAAGTTGCGGCAAACCAATTCATTGACGCTCTGCTGCTAAACCGACCGACGCCGGACACCTATTCAATCTCGATTGTTCCGTATGCCACACAAGTGAATGCAGGCGCCAATCTGTTGTCGAAGTATAACGTCACGGCAGAACATGACTATTCGAATTGCGTGGATTTTACGCAAAATGCTTTTTTCTCGGCCGCCTTGTCGACATCGACTTCATTACAGCGCACGGGGCATTTTGCCCCCTGGGGCGGCTCCTATAAAAACAGACCCATCCACTGGAAAAGTCGGGTCTGCCCAACAGTAATGAAACGGCAAATCCTACCGTTGTCAGCCCATATTCCCACCTTAAAAGGCTACATCAATAACTTAGAGGCAAGTGGCAACACCTCGACGGATATTGGCATCAAATGGGGTGCTGCCCTGCTTGACCCAAGCGCCCGGACTGTGGTTTCCGGACTGATTTCAGATGGCGCGATCTCTAATATTTTTGACGGCCGGCCATACTCGTACAGCCAAGACGATGTTCTGAAAGTGATCGTGGTGATGTCGGATGGTAGAAACACTAGCCAATATTATCTGAAGAAGGTCGTCTCGGGCGGGTATGCCAACCCTGCGGCTAATATGTCGAACGTTTGGCGTAAAGGTCTGGATGAGAATTCCCGCTATGCAATTTACAATCCGAACCGCTGGCAAGCGAAAAAATATTTCCGCACCTACAAAAACAGCACCAACGGATATTGGGCCAGCACGCCAGGTACTGGGATGAAACAGATGGCTTATGTGGATCTCTATGACCACGCGACGATCAGATATGTTACAAGCTATATGATGAGCCCCGCCGGTCACAGCTATAATTATTGGAGATCCCACACCTTTGTCGCGATCGGCTCCAGCACAAAAGACACCCGCATGGCTGCCATATGTGCCGCGGCAAAAGACAATGATATTTTGATCTTTACCATCGGGTTCGAGGTCACAGAAAGCAACGCTATAAAACTAAAGAACTGTGCATCGACGCCTGGCCACTTCTTTCGGGTCGATGGTGTTGATATAGCCGAGGCCTTCGCATCGATCGCCGCACAGTTGCACAAGCTGAGGCTGAAGCAATGAAGCACTTTATAAGCGCCGGAGCAAAACGGCTTTGCGGTATTTTGAAACGTGAAAACGGCAATGCGACCATTGAGTTCGCCATGTTTTTCCCGATTTTGATCACCTTTCTACTGTCCAGTGTCGAGATCGGCGTTCTGACAATCCGTCAGGTGATGCTGGAGCGCGCCGTCGATTTGGCCGTTCGGGATTTGCGTTTGGGTAAAATACCTAACCCAACACAAAGCAAACTGCGCGACTTGATCTGCGCCAGATCTGCGGTTGTGCCAGACTGTCGCAACAACCTACTGATCGAGCTTCAACCCGTCAGCGCCGCAAGCTGGGCCGCCTTATCTGCCGATGTCACTTGTAGAGACAAAAATTTAAATGTGGATCCAGTTGTTACGCTTGAAATTGGTGTATCTCATCAAATGGTCCTGATCCGCGTATGCGCTGTATTCGATCCTATATTCCCCACCACCAAGCTAGGGATTCATCTGGTCAATGATGACGTGGGCGGCTATGCGCTGGTCAGCAGCTCGGCCTTTGTGAATGAGCCGCATGAGGTATGAAATCTTACATTTAGCCACAAGAATTGGTAATTTTGCTCGAGATTTGCGTGGTTCAGCCACCCTCGAGTTCCTCATCGTCCTGCCAATGCTGATATGGTCTATGCTGGCGATTTCCCTCTTTTTTGACGCCTTTCGCGCCCGCAGCACCAATTTGAAGGCGGCCTATACGATCAGCGATCTGATTTCGCGTGAAAATCCGTTTGTTGGGCCGGATTACATCGCCGGACTGAACACGATGTATACTTTTCTGTCCGCCAGCAATAATCCCACCTGGATTCGGGTGTCGGTGGTTCAATTCGACACCGAAGATCCGCAGATTGACACGGATGGCGTCCTTATTTTAAAATGGTCACACGGGACAAACGGCCAACCTGATCTGACGGATGCCACGCTCAGCGATATCGCAAGCAAAATTCCGGTCATGGGTCACGGCGACAGCCTGATCCTGGTCGAGACCCATATGAAATACAGGGCACTTGCCAAAATAAATTTTAATGGAGCTAGCTTTGATAACTTCATCGCCACGCGACCACGTTTCACACCACCAAAGTGGGACGAAGCTTACTAACTAAAGTCGAGCCAAGCTCACTAATTTCTAAAGGGAATGCATACAAAACCACAAAAAGGTGCCGAATATTCTGGCGCCTTTTTGGTTTTTCAAGATGATGTTGCAAGCTTAGGTCAAGGTCAAGGTCAATCAGCTACCGTTCAATCCCGCGTTCAGCCAACATCTGGGCCAAAACTTCGGACATAAATTTGGATTGCGATGCGGCGGTAACCCCGCCAACCCCAACCCGTTTGCCAATCCGCCACCACAGGCCCGGCGCCCAAGCCCGCGTCTGATTGGTTTTGGTCAGCACCGAAAACCCGTTTGACGGCTTCAACGCAAACGTGCCGCGCACAACGCCGGTCATATCCTCAACCCGCACCAACAGCTGCCCATCAGTGGTGCGCAATTCATCCGCCGTCAGCACCACACCGTGCTTGGTGGCGCGGCGCATATTTTCCGCCAACCACAACACCACGGCCCCAAGCCCCAGTAAAAATGCCTGCCAAAACATCGACGCCGGCGGTGTAACAATCGCGACATAGACCAGCAAACCACCCAAAATGCACAGCATCATCAATCCCGCGCCCCGCCGGATCGCCGAGGGCATAACAGTGGCTAATATTTCAGTCTGAGGGTCAAGCATTGTAGGCTCCTAAATGGGTCGGGCTAGTTTACCCCCCCCAGCCACAAAAATCGAGAGCTGATTAACTGCCGACCGCCTTGCGGGTCATATCCCAGTAAATCGCCTCAACCCGATCACGCGACAAACGCCCACCTTCGCGGTACCATGTGTTCACACCGGTCAGCATCGCAATCAGCGCCATCATCGCCAATTTGGTGTCTGGCACATTGAGCACCCCCGCCTGCTGGCCTTGGCGCAAAATATCCTCAAGCCCATCCTCATAGCGCTTTCGCAGCTCTTCAATCACCGCGAAATTCTCGTCGCTCAGATTTCGCAGCTCCATATAGGCCATGAACACCGCATCAGGGCGATCCAGATGAAAGCCGATGTGAAAGCGCACAAAGCTCTCGAGCTGCGCCAATGGGCCCGTGCCTTTGTCCATCTCGGCCCAAGTGCGAAGCAAATCATCCATATGTCCGCGCATCAAATCAAACAACAAAGTTTGCTTGTCCGGCGTATATAAATATAGCGCCCCAGCCTGCACCCCGACCTCAGCCGCGATCTGGCGCATGGAAACCGCCGCAAACCCGTGACGGGCAAACAACCGTGACGCCGCCGCGCGCACCTTTGGGCCCGTGATCTGTGAATGTGAACCTGTTTTACGTGCCATAGACAGGGGTTTATCTGAACACGCGTTCATTTCAAAGCCCTGCTTGTAAAGGATACGCCATGCGCCGTATTATCCCCGAAACCACGTCTCCAATCACGGGAATCGCCTTTTGATGCTTCGCCACACCGCTCTGTTTGCCCTGACCGCCACCCTGTTGGCCGGATGCAGCGATTTCCCCGAGCTGGACGCCGCCATTACGCCCGCCGCCCGCATGGCCGGATACCCCAGTCTGGTGCCGATTCCCCAAATCCTAACCGACGCCCAAGATGTGCAAATCACCGAACAAAGCGTTGCAAACTTACAGGGGCGTGTTGGCCGCTTGCAGGCCCGCGCCGCCCGCCTGCGTGGCCCCGTGGTCGACAGCGCCACCCGCGCCCGCATGCGCAAAGCGATTGCACGTCACAGATAACACCACGTGGCGCGTTGCACCGCCACCAATTTGACGTTAGAGAACCAGCAACACAATATTGGCTGGAGAGCGCAAAATGACCGAACCTTTACGCCTTGGAATTGCGGGTCTTGGCACCGTAGGAGCAGGCGTTGTCAAAATCGTCCGCCAAAAGGCCAATCTGCTGGCACTACGCACGGGCCGCCCTGTGGTGATCACCGCTGTTTCTGCACGTTCGCGTGACAAGGATCGCGGCGTCAGCCTGTCGGATTACGCATGGGAAGATGATCCGGTCAAGCTGGCGCAGCGCGATGATGTCGATGTCTTCGTTGAATTGATGGGCGGCGCCGATGGCCCAGCCAAAGCCGCCACCGAGGCCGCGATTGCGGCTGGCAAAGACGTTGTCACCGCCAACAAAGCCATGCTGGCACTGCACGGTCAAGAACTGGCGCTGGCCGCCGAGGCTGCAAACCGCGTGATCCGTTTTGAGGCCGCCGTCGCCGGTGGCATTCCCGTCGTCAAAGCCCTGACTGAAGGCTTGGCTGGCAATCAGATCACCCGCGTGATGGGCGTGATGAACGGCACCTGCAACTACATCCTGACCCGGATGCAAAGCTCTGGCCTGCCCTACGCCGACATCTTTGAGGAGGCCAACCAGCTTGGCTATCTTGAGGCCGATCCGAACCTAGATGTGGGCGGCATTGACGCGGGCCACAAACTGGCGCTGCTGGCCTCAATCGCCTTTGGCACCCAAGTCGCCTTTGACGGGGTTGATCTGGAAGGCATTGAGCGCATCACCTTTCAAGACATCCAGCAGGCCGCCGATATGGGCTTTCGCATAAAACTGCTGGGCGTTGCACAAATGACCGGTCGTGGGCTGGAGCAGCGGATGTCGCCGTGCCTTGTGCCCGCCGACAGCCCACTTGGCCAACTTGAAGGAGGCACCAATATGGTGGTGCTTGAGGGCGATCACGTCGGCCAAATCGTGCTGCGCGGCGCTGGTGCTGGCGAAGGCCCAACCGCCTCGGCTGTGATGTCAGACGTTATGGACATCGCCCGTGGCAACCGTGTTGCAACCTTCGGGCAGCCCGCAAACACACTGGAGCTGGCCAAACCGGCCAAATCCGCCACCCCTGCGCCCTACTACCTGCGCATGGAGCTGCACGACAAACCTGGTGCCTTGGCCAAGATCGCCACAGCCCTTGGCGAAGCTGGCGTTTCGGTGGATCGCATGCGCCAATACGGCCATGACGCCGCCACAGCCCCCGTGCTGATCGTCACCCATAAAACCACACGCAGCGCTTTAGACAGCGCCATTGCTGGCTTTGCGGCAACCGGTGTTGTTGCCTCTGATCCCGTCGCCATCCGCATTGAAACCGTTTAAATATTGGACCAGATAACATGACCAAAGAAGCCGAATTTCACGACCGCATCCTGTCACTGGGCTTGGCCCGCGTTTCCGAGGCCGCCGCACTGGCATCCGCCAAACTGGTTGGCCGTGGCGATGAAAAAGCCGCCGACCAAGCTGCGGTTGACGCGATGCGCACCCAGCTGAACATGCTCGACATCAACGGCGTGATCGTGATTGGCGAAGGCGAACGCGATGAGGCCCCAATGCTGTTCATCGGCGAAGAAGTCGGCACCGGCAATGGCCCCGGCGTTGACATCGCACTGGACCCACTTGAAGGCACCACCCTGACCGCCAAAGACATGCCAAACGCGCTGACCGTGATCGCCATGGGCCCACGCGGCTCAATGCTGCACGCGCCTGACGTTTACATGGACAAGCTGGCAATTGGGCCGGGCTTTGCCACTGATGTTGTCACCCTCGACATGACCCCAGCTGAGCGCATCAAAGCGCTGGCCGCCGCCAAAAGCTGCGCAATGTCCGACATCACGGTTTGTGTGCTGGAACGCCCACGCCACGAAGATATGATCGAAGAATTGCGCGCCACGGGTGCTGCCATTCGTCTGATCACCGATGGTGATGTTGCAGGCGTTATGCACTGCGCCGAGGCCGAAACCACTGGCATCGACATCTACATGGGCTCTGGGGGCGCACCCGAAGGTGTGCTGGCCGCCGCCGCGTTGAAATGTATGGGTGGCCAAATGTATGGTCGTTTGTTGTTTCGCAACGATGACGAACGTGGCCGCGCCGCCAAAGCTGGCATCACCGATCTGAACCGGATTTATTCCCGCGATGAGCTGGTGGCTGAGGACGTGATCTTTGCCGCCACTGGCGTCACCGATGGCTCCATCGTGCACGGCATCAAACGCGAGCCGGGCTTTCTGACCACAGAAACCATCCTGATGCGCTCAAAAACCGGATCGATCCGGCGGATGTCTTACCGCATGAAGGTCAACTAGATCAATGCAGTGCGCGCTGATCTTGATTGATTTCCAGACGGGTTTTAACAGCCCGTTCTGGGGCGCACGCAACAACCCAGACGCCGAAAAAAACGCGGCCCGCCTGCTCGCCCATTGGCGCAAATCAGGCGGGCCGCTGCTTCACATCAGACACCTCAGCACCACCTCGGGCAGCCCGCTTGAGACAGGCACGACAGGGGCAAATTTCAAGCAGCTAACCCAGCCACAAGGTTCTGAAGCTGTCATTGAAAAGACCGTAAATTCCGCCTTTATCGGCACTGACCTTGAGGCGAATTTGCGCAGGCGCAGCATCACCGATCTGTTGATCTGCGGCTTAACCACGCCGCATTGTGTCTCAACCACCGCCCGCATGGCCGCCAATCTGGGCTTTAACGTCACGCTGGCGCATGACGCCTGCGCCGCCTTTGTGAAAAACGCCGATATGAGCTGGAAATCGGGGGCTACCGCGCTCACCGCCCAGCAGATTCACGACAGCGCCGTTGCGCATTTGCACGGTGAATTTGTCACGGCAATGACCACAGATGCCATCATCAAGGCCGCTCAATGAACGATTTCCTAAATGTCACCGCCTCCCTAAAACAGCGCCGCTGGGTTGGCCCCACAGGCAACGACGACAGACTGGCCGAGGCCATGGTCCAAGAGACCAACCTGCCGCTGCCGCTGTGCCGCATCCTTGTGCAACGCGAGGTGGCCCCGAGTGACGCCGCAACCTACCTGAACCCGACCATCAAAGACCTTTTGCCGGACCCGCGCTTGCTCAAAGACATGCAGCCCGCTGCCGCCCGTTTCCTTAAGGCCGCACAATCCGGTGAGAAGATCGCCATTTTCGCCGATTACGATGTCGATGGCGGCACCTCGGCGGCGCTTCTGCTGGACTGGTTGCGCCAGATGGGCCGCGATGCCACCCTGTATATTCCCGACCGGATCACCGAGGGTTATGGCCCCAATGTACCGGCGATGGAAATGCTGGCGCGTGACCACGACCTGATCGTTTGCGTCGATTGCGGCACCGTCAGCCATGAGCCGATTGCGGCCGCCAAAGCAGCCGATGTGCTGGTTCTGGATCACCACTTGGGCGGCGAGACCCTGCCCGATGCGGTCGCCGTGGTGAACCCGAATCGCCAAGATGAAACCGGCGATTATTCTCAGCTTTGCGCCGCTGGTGTGGTGTTCCTACTGCTGGTCGAGGTCAATCGCCAACTGCGCGAGGCTGGAAAAACGGGTCCCAACCTGATGGCGATGCTGGATCTGGTGGCGCTTGGCACGGTGGCCGATGTGGCACCGCTGACCGGCGTCAATCGCGCCTTGGTGCGCCAAGGTTTGAAAATCATGGGCCAGCGTCAGCGCATCGGTCTGGTGGCGCTTGGTGATGTGGCAAAAATGAACAGTGCACCGACCACCTATCACCTTGGATTTATGCTGGGACCGCGCATCAATGCTGGCGGGCGGATCGGTCAAGCCGATCTTGGCGCACGGCTGCTGGCCTGCACAAATGAGCACGAGGCCCGCGCAATGGCGGACCGCTTGGACCAGCTCAACACCGAACGCCGCGAGGTCGAGGCCAGCGTGCGCGATGTGGCGCTAGAGCAGGCCGAGGAACGCGGGCTGGAGGCCCCACTGGTGTGGGCGGCGGGCGAAGGCTGGCACCCCGGTGTGGTCGGCATCGTTGCCTCACGCCTGAAAGAAGCCACCAACCGGCCCGCCATTGTGATCGGGCTGGATGGTGATGAGGGCAAAGGCTCGGGGCGCTCGGTGGCGGGTGTTGATCTGGGGGCGGCGATTCAACGACTGGTCTCGGAAGGCTTGTTGCTGAAGGGCGGCGGCCACAAGATGGCGGCGGGTCTGACGGTGGCGCGCGACCAATTGGAGCCTGCTATGGCACGGCTGACAGAGCTTTTGGCCAAGCAGGGGGCCGGATCGGCAGGCCCTGCAGATCTAAAGCTGGATGGCATCCTGATGCCCGGCGCGGCCACCATTGAGCTGATTGAGCAGCTGGAGCAAGCCGGACCATTCGGGGCCAGCGCCCCTGCCCCGCGTTTTGCCTTTCCGGACGTGGAAATCAACTACACCAAACGTATGGGCGAAAATCATTTAAAGGTGACATTTGGCGACGGCATGGGGGCACGGATCGAGGCGATTGCCTTTGGCGTCTACAATGAGGAGATCGGCCAAGCCCTTGTAAATCATGGCGGTGCGCGTTTTCATCTGGCTGGCCGGTTGGAGATAAACACATGGGGCGGGCGGGCCCGTGTACAGCTGCGCCTTGAGGATGCGGCCCGCGCATAAGGGTCATTGCAAAAATAATTACATTAGAGGCAAATACCCTCTTGCGCCCTCGCCGCTCATTGCCTAAATACGCCTCACGTCACAGCGTGGCCCGTTCGTCTATCGGTTAGGACGCCAGGTTTTCAACCTGGAAAGACGAGTTCGATTCTCGTACGGGCTACCAAGGCATTTAATTTATCCTTCCATTACAGCCAGTTGCTAAATATATGTCCCACGACGAGATGAAACGTGGGACACTTGATGCCCAAAGCTACACCCCAAAACGCAAAAAAGCCCGCCCCAGTTAAGGAGCGGGCTTTCGTGCAGTTGTTGCACATAAGTAGATCACCAGCAATCTAGCGAGCGGCCAAACTGGTTATGCGCCAAGATTGACTCGGCATCACGCTCCGATAGGCCGTCAATGCTTGCTGGATCCAACGGGATCAACCGCCAGCCCGCGCAAACGGTTGCCCCATCAATCGCGGGTCCAATCTTTTCGCAACTTGTCAGCAGCATTGCCGCCGCGCACATCATTATCAATTTCATTTCGTGTTTCCTTTCGTGCCTCTGCGGACGCTGCGGCCCGCCGCCTGATTTGTTCAACGCCTTCTTTACGGCCTTCGCGCTTGTAAACGGCGGAGCAATACTAGGCCACAGTAGCGGCGGCATAATGCGGTCGCGGGCGGAGTAAAAACCGGCCACTTTAGCCCTTTCATTTATGTGAGGGTTTGGGGATTTATACTGTGGAATTGTATTTGAAGGTTCGCCGAGCTCATTTTCATGATGGGTTGAGCGGGCGGGCTATTGCCCGGGATTTTGGGATCTGCCGAGATAGTGTTGCGAAGATGTTGGCGTATTCGGAGCCTCCCGGATATCGTCGCACGGCGTCGATCAGGCGACCCAAGCTGGATGCGTTTACGTATCAGATTAATACTTGGCTGGCGGAAGACAAAGGGCACCCGCGCAAGCAACGCCATACGGCCAAGCGGATATTTGATCGGTTGCGGGCTGAATGTGAGTTCACGGGTGGCTACACCATCGTGAAGGATTATGTGCGCAGCAAGAAGCGTGGCGGCAAGGAGATGTTTGTGCCGCTCAGCCATCCGGCGGGGCATGGGCAGGCCGACTTTGGCGAGGCCTTGGTTGTGATCGGCGGTGTGGAACAGAAGGCTTATTTCTTTGCCTATGATTTGCCACACAGTGATGCCTGCTATGTCCGAGCCTAGCAGAGAGCCAATACCGAAGCATGGCTGGACGGGCATGTTCATGCCTTTGCATTCTTCGGCGCTGTTCCTCAGTCGGTTCTCTACGATAATGACCGGTGCCTTGTCGCCAAAATTATGCCGGATGGCACGCGCAAACGCACGCAGCGGTTCAGCGCCATGCTGTCGCATTATGTGATCAATGACCGGTATGGCCGTCCGGGCAAGGGCAATGACAAAGGCAAGGTTGAAGGGCTGGTTGGTTATGCGCGCCGCAACTTCATGGTGCCAATGCCGCGCTTCGCCAGTTGGGATGCGTTCAACGATTATCTGGAAGAGCAGTGCCTGAAGCGACAGGGAGATGTGTTGCGGGGTCACAAAGTCAGTATTGGTGAACGGCTGGAAGCTGTCCTGGCAGTAATGCAAGCATTGCCAGCCGCACCGTTTGAAGCCTGTGACCGACAAAGCGGACAAGTGACCTCGACGTCATTGGTCCGGTATCGCGGCAATGATTATTCTGTGCCAGTTGCTTATGGCCACCGTGAGGTCTGGATCAAAGGCTTTGTTGGCTGTGTCACTATTG
>JPUR01000174.1 GCA_001321835.1 Marinosulfonomonas sp. PRT-SC04 | reverse complement strand
GTGCAGCGAATTTCGGCCCCTCGCGCGCCGATGGCGGGGCTAAGTTTTGAGGTGCCGCGCCTCATGGGCATTTTGAATGTGACGCCTGACAGTTTCTCGGATGGTGGTGATTTCCATGCTGCTAAAGATGCCTTGGAATATGCCCGACAGATGTTGGATGAGGGTGCGGATATTTTGGATATTGGTGGTGAATCAACTCGCCCGGGTGCGGATGTTGTGCCCATTGATGTTGAGGTTTCGCGCACTGCACCGGTGATTTCTGCAATCAGATCAGAGCTTCAAATACCAATTTCCATCGACACCCGAAACGCGGCTGTCGCACAGGCCGCGATCGGTGCCGGGGCCGATTTAATCAATGACGTGTCCGCCTTTAGCCATGACGTGGAAATGGCGAATGTGGCGGCCAAGACCCAAGTGCCGGTGTGTTTGATGCATGCCCAAGGGGTGCCAAAAACCATGCAAGCCGAGCCGCGTTATGCAGACGTATTGCTAGACGTTTATGACCATCTGGAAAACCGTATCCAGATCGCAGAAGCCGCCGGAATTCCGCGGGCACGCATCATGGTTGATCCGGGAATCGGCTTTGGCAAGCGACCAGAGCACAATCTGGCATTGTTGCGTGATATCAGCCTGTTCCATACTTTGGGCTGTGTGATTTTGCTGGGCGCATCACGTAAAAAATTCATTGGTGACATAATCGGCGCACAGTCGGCAAAGGACCGCGCATTCGGCTCGGTTTCAGTGGCGCAAATGGCGGCCTCGCAGGGTGTTCAGATGCTGCGGGTTCATGATATAAAGCCTACAAAACAAGCGTTGGCGATGCAAATGGCCGTAATAGCGACAAAGTGAGAGTAAAAATGAGTGGTAAATTATTTGGCACTGATGGCGTGCGCGGGCGGGCGAATACCTATCCAATGACGGCCGAGGTGGCGTTGAAACTGGGAGCTGCGGCTGGCCGGTATTTTCGCACGGGTGGGCAAAATCGTCACCGCGTGGTGATTGGCAAAGACACCCGTCTGTCGGGCTATATGTTGGAAAATGCGCTGACCGCTGGGCTGACCAGTACGGGGATGAATGTGCTGCTGCTGGGGCCGGTGCCAACCCCTGCGGTTGGGTTTTTGACCCGCAGTATGCGCGCCGATCTGGGCATCATGATTTCCGCCAGCCACAATCCGCATTACGACAATGGCATCAAGTTTTTCGGCCCCGATGGCTTTAAATTGTCGGACGAGGCGCAGGATGAAATCGAGCGGTTGCTGGCAAGCGAGATTGAGCCAGCCCAACCCCAAAATATTGGCCGGGCCAAGCGTATCGATGATGCCAGTGGTCGCTATGTCGAATACGCCAAGACGACCTTTACGGGCAAAAAGGGGTTGGCGGGGCTAAAGGTGGTTGTGGATTGTGCCAATGGGGCGGCGTACCGCGTTGCGCCTGAGGCTTTGTGGGAGTTGGGGTGTGAAGTGATCCCTGTTGGGGTTACTCCGAACGGCTTTAATATCAATCAGGATTGCGGTTCGACCCACCCGCAGACCGCCGCTGAAGCCGTGGTGCAACATGGCGCGGATGTTGGTATTTGTTTGGATGGTGACGCGGATCGGGTGATGATCATTGACGAGAAGGGCGAGGTCGCTGATGGCGATCAGCTGATGGCGTTGATGGCAACACGTTGGGCCAAAAACGGCATGTTGAAGGGCAACACTTTGGTGGCGACGGTGATGTCTAATCTTGGGCTCGAGCGCTATCTCGCGGGGCAGGGGATTGACTTGCATCGCACGGCGGTTGGCGATCGTTATGTGGTCGAGGCGATGCGCGCCAATGGCTGGAATTTGGGCGGCGAGCAATCGGGTCATATCGTGATGACCGATTACGCCACCACCGGCGATGGGCTTATTGCGGGCCTGCAGTTTTTGGCGGCGATGCTGGAAACTGGCAAGCCGGCCAGTGCGTTGACCCACAGCTTTGAGACCGTGCCACAAAAACTCAGCAATGTGCGCTATGATGCGGCCAAAGAACCACTATTGGACGCGGCAGTCAAAGCGGCGATTGCCGATGGCGAGGCGCGTTTGGCGGCAAACGGGCGGTTGCTGATCCGAAAATCCGGCACCGAGCCATTGATCCGGGTGATGGGCGAATGCGAAGATCAAGCGCTGCTGGACGCGGTGATTGGCGACATCGTGGCAGCGGTTGAGGCCGCGGTTTAAGCGGCGGTTGATGGGGCCGGTTTTTTGCGTTTCCAGCGTTGGTTCACAGCCAGCCCTAGCATGATCAGCCCCAGCGCCCAAAAGGTGCGGGCGGGCAGGACTTCGGATAGGAACAGGCTGCCGAAAATCACTGACCAGATTGGCACTTGGTAATTGACCAGTGACAGGAACGACGGACCGGCGCTGCGGATCACTGAAACCAGTAAAATATTAGCGGCAGCGGTTGGCACCACGCCCAGAAAAACCACCGCGATCAATGGCGATGTCGGCCACGCTGCGGGCATACCTTCGAGCATAATTGCGGCGGGCACAATGATTATCGCGGCCAGCATGGTGGCCGCAGTGGCGAAGGCGAACGGGTTGGTTTTTGGGGCCAGTTTTGTGATGATGCCGCCAAAGGCGTAACAGGCGGCGGCCCCGAAACAGGCCAGCCGTGCCAGTGGCTCCAGCCCTAAGCCACTGCTTTTAAATGCATCCAGTCCGATCAAAACGATCACGCCAGCAAAGCCGATGACAAAGCCTAATGTTTTTTGCGCGGTCAATTTCTCGCCTGGGATCAGGAGATGCGCCAGCGGTAAGACCAGCAAGGGCACCGCGGCCATGGTGACGCCTGCAAACCCCGAGGCGACATAAAGCTGGCCCCAGCTGAGCAAGAAGAACGGTAGCGCCATTGTTAAAACACCAAACCCAAAGGCCGCCAGCCAGATTTTCCGACCCTCAGATCCTTTGAGGCTCGGCAGGGACAGGCCCATGATGCGCAGTAAGCCCAGCAGGATGATTGCGCCGATCAGGATGCGTCCGGCGGCCACGGTGATCGGGCCAAATCCGGTGATCGCCACGCTGACGGCCATAAAGGAGGACCCCCAAATTATGCCCAAGACGCCAATGCGCAACCAGTTTATCAGTCCTGCTTCCATGTCTAACCTTTTAATCCGAACGGTTCCCCTTCAAAGGAAACAGATTGAAATCTTTCAAATATTTCTTGCCCGTGATGATAGAAAAAGGCGCCCCGAGATCTGGGACTCCTTTGGTAACGTTCTGAAAAGACGCTTAGTTCTTTTCTTTGTCAACCATTTTACCGGCTGAAATCCACGGCATCATTGCCCGCAGTTTTTTACCGACAGCTTCGATCTGATGCTCGTCATTCAAGCGGCGCGTGGCTTTGAAGGACGGCTGACCAACAGCATTTTCCAGCATGAAGTCCCGCACGAATTTACCGTTTTGGATGTCGGTCAGAACCGCTTTCATCCGTGCTTTGGTTTCTTCATAGGGCAGGATGCGCGGACCAGAAACATACTCGCCGTATTCTGCGGTATTAGAGATCGAGTAGTTCATGTTGGCGATGCCGCCTTCATAGATCAGATCGACGATCAATTTGACCTCGTGCAGACACTCGAAATACGCCATTTCTGGCGCGTATCCGGCTTCAACCAAGGTTTCAAAACCCATGCGGATCAGCTCGACAATGCCACCACACAGCACGGCTTGCTCGCCAAACAGATCGGTTTCGCATTCTTCGCGGAAGTTGGTCTCGATGATGCCAGAGCGTCCGCCACCGATGGCCGAGCAATAGGACAGGCCGATTTCCAGCGCTTTGCCGGTTGGATCTTGGTCAACTGCCACAAGGCAAGGCACGCCGCCGCCTTTGGTGTATTCGCCGCGCACGGTGTGGCCCGGGCCTTTGGGGGCCATCATGATCACGTTGAATTCTGGCTTTGCTTCGATCAGGCCAAAGTGGATGTTTAAGCCATGCGCAAACGCCATTGTCGCGCCGTCTTTTAGGTTATCACGCACATATTTGTTGTAGGTTTCAGCCTGCAACTCATCGGGCATTGTGAACATGATCAGATCACACCAAGCCGCAGCTTCGGCGATACCCATAACCTTCAGGCCTTCGGCTTCGGCTTTGGCGGTGGAGGCAGAGCCTTCGCGCAAAGCAACAACCACGTTTTTCGCGCCTGAATCACGCAGGTTCAGCGCGTGTGCGTGACCTTGGGAACCGTAGCCCAAAATGGCCACTTTCATGTCTTTGATCAGGTTAACATCGCAATCACGGTCATAATATACGCGCATT
Source organism: Marinosulfonomonas sp. PRT-SC04 (assembly GCA_001321835.1). The sequence goes on along the minus strand of JPUR01000174.1, from coordinate 5,171 downwards.
TTGGCAGTCCTTTTGTTGTATCTGGTTGAATTATGTTGGTGATATACCTGTTCCATCGAATGGAGCAATTGAAATTGCATAGAAATACGATTAATGAGTGAGGATCATTCACACTATCATCAAAGTGAGATAAATCATGCTTGACGACACTGATCGCCGTATTCTGCGCCACTTACAAGCCGATCCAGAGCTGTCGACGGCGGATTTAGCAGCGCGCGCCGGTGTCACTGCGCCGGTGTGCTGGCGCAGGCTCTCAAAATTACGCGAGACCGGTGTGCTGATTGGTCAAGAAGCGGTGATCAACTGGCGCGCCCTTGGTTTTGAGGTCGAGGTCTCGCTGCGCTTTACGCTGGATAAAACCCAACGCAATGCCTTTGACGAATTTTTGGCGGCGGCCCGCGAGGTGCCTGAAGTGATCGAAATCCAGACGTTTTTGGGGCGGGTTGATGTGCGCCTAAATGTGCTGGCCCGCGATATGGCGCATTATCAAGACATCTATCGCAGCCGCATTTTGACCTTGCCGCACATCGCTGACATCGAATCGCTGATGCAAATTGCCACCATAAAATCCAGCGAGGCGCTGCCGCTATGAATTTGGATGGTATTGATCGAAATCTGCTGCGGGCTTTATCAAAAGATGCCACCCAAAACGCGGGGGCGCTTGGGCGGCGATTTGGCCTGAGCCAACCTGCTGCGTGGCGGCGCATCAAACGTTTGCATGACGCTGGTATCATCAAAGGGCAGCGCGTGGTGCTGAATGCCGAGGCCGTCGGCTTTGGCGTGACGGTGTTTTTGGGGGTTAAACTCGCCACCAAAGGCCGCGTGTCACTAGAAGATTTTGAGCGTGCGGTCACCGCCATCCCCGAGGTGCAATTGGTGCAACATGTTCTGGGCATGTATGATTACCGATTACGGGTGGTGGCGCGCGATATTTCCGATTTCGAGCGGGTGCTGCGCCGCCGGATCATGACCCTGCCTGGGGTCGGTGATGTCGAGGCCAATGTGTTGCTTTCTGAGGAGCGCCGCCCCGGCCCATTGGGATGAGGTCACTTGGCTGATTGTCCTTGTGTGACGCGGCGCAAAGCGTCAAATTGCAAAGGACAATTTTACAAAGGAAATCCCATGTCAGCCCTTTTGCCCAATGTTGATCCCGATGGAATGCTTGAATTTTCAGTGGTCTTTACCGACCGTTCACTGAACCATATGTCCGCCGCCTTTCAAGGCGTGATGCGCGACATTTCAACGACACTTCAGGATGTTTATAACGCCGATCACGCGGTGGTGGTGCCCGGTGGCGGCACCTATGCAATGGAAGCGGTGGCGCGCCAATTCGCAACCGGCAAGAAGGTTCTTGTGGTGCGCAACGGCTTCTTTTCGTTCCGCTGGAGCCAGGTTTTCGAGATGGGCAGCATTCCATCCGCCGAAACCGTGATGATGGCGCGCCGGGTTGGCAACGCCATTGACGCACCATTTGCACCTGCACCGATTGAAGATGTGGTTGCTAAAATCAAGGACGAACGCCCTGACGTGGTGTTCGCCCCACATGTGGAAACCGCGTCAGGCATCATTTTGCCAGACGATTACTTGAAAGCCATTTCGGCCGCGGTCCATGAGCATGGCGGCTTGTTCGTGCTCGATTGCATCGCCTCGGGCTGTGCGTGGGTCGATATGAAAGCCACCGGCGTTGATGTGTTGATTTCGGCACCGCAAAAAGGCTGGTCGGCACAGCCATCAGCCGGTTTGGTAATGTTGAATGACGCGGCGCATGCGCGGGTCAAAGAAACAGTTTCCACCAGCTTTGCCATTGATCTGGGCAAGTGGCTGACCATCATGGAAGCCTACACCAATGGGGGCCACGCCTATCACGCCACCATGCCGACAGATGCGCTGAAAGTGTTCCGCGACACGATGATTGAAACCCGCGAATACGGCTTTGAGAAACTGCGCGATGCGCAATGGGAGCAGGGCGACCGTGTGCGGGCGCTGTTAAAAGAGCGCGGCATCAAATCGGTGGCCGCAGACGGGTTTGGCGCGCCGGGCGTGGTGGTCAGCTACACCACCGATCCTGATGTACAAACCGGCAAGAAGTTCGCGGCCCTTGGTATGCAAATCGCTGGTGGTGTGCCACTGATGTGCGACGAGGGACCAGAGTATAAATCCTTCCGTCTGGGTCTGTTTGGGCTGGATAAACTCTATGATGTCGACGCGAGTGTGGCGCGGTTGAACGCGGCGCTTGATCAGGTGTTTTAATCCATTATTTCGGTTCCATAAATATCCGCGCCGCAGGCATAAGGTTTTTGCCTGCGGCGCGGATATTTAAGAAAAGAAGAAGTTAAGACAACAGGGTTTGCAAGAATTCTGCCAGCTCATCGGTGTGGTGATGAATGTGTGTGGCTGGCTCAGCTGGGGTGGGGGCAACATGCACGCATTGCATCCCCATTTCGTGTGGAGCGGCCAGGTTGCGGGTGTCATCCTCAAACATTGCGCCGGTTTTGGTATCGATGCCATCGGTTGAGAATACAGTTTCAAAAGCGCGCCGTTCGGGTTTTGGATGGAAATTGGCGTGTTCGACCCCGTAAACTGCATCAAAAACCCCGGATAGCCCGCGCGCCGTCAGGACACGTTTGGCGTAAGGTGCCGAACCATTGGTATAAACGATTTTACGCCCCGGTAGTGCGCTGATCGCTGCGGCCAAAGGCGCGTCATGTTCCAGATGATCCAGTGAAATTTCATGCACATGGGTTAGATAGGGGGCAGGATCGACGTTATGTTCGCGCATCAGGCCTGCCAACGTGGTGCCATAGGTGTGCCAGTAATGTTTGCGCAAATAATTGGCGCGATCCAGATCAACCCCGAGCGTATCCATCACATATTGCGTCATTCGCACCTCGATTTGGTCGAACAGGCGGGCGCTGGGGTGGTACAGCGTGTTGTCCAGATCAAAGACCCAGTGGCGGACATGCGAGAATTGTTGTGCAATCATGTGCCTAGTTAGGCGGATTTGCGGGCAGGATCAACTTGATTGCAGGTTGATTGCTGTGGGCAGGCAGGCGTAAGTTGTGACATTGCAAGCGGAGACAGTGATGAGCGAGATTCGATCCCAGAACAAAGACGCCTACGGGCTGATCCTCGACGCGATTGATGTCGGGGTTTACAAAACTGGCGACCGGTTGGTGGAATCCGAATTGGCGGAACGGTTTGGCGTATCGCGCACCCCGATCCGCGAGGCTTTGCAGCGGCTGGAAACCCAGTCGTTGTTGATTCGCGATGGGCGTAGTTTGGTTGTTGGGGCGCTTGACCATAACCAGCTGTCCGAGCTTTATGCGGTGCGGGCCGAGTTGGAGGGGCTGGCAGCGCGCTTGGCAGCCCAGCATGCGGTTGCCGAAGAGGTGCGGGTGCTGCGCAAGATGATTGACGAGGATCGCAAACTGATTGGTGATCCGGCAGCTATGGCGCTGGCGAACAGGCGGTTCCATAAACAGATCCATCTGGCATCGCACAACCGTTATCTGGTGCAGCAACTGGATCTTGTGCATCGCACCATGGCTTTGCTTGCGACCACATCGCTGGCGGTCGAGGGGCGCAGCGAAGGGGCGCTGGACGAGCATGAGGCGATTATCGAAGCGATTGAGCGTGGCGACAGTGATGCGGCATATGCTGCGTTGAAGAAACATATTTCCAAAGCGTTTGAAACGCGGTTGGAAATTGATGCCGCCCAGCCGGAATTTTCGAACCTGTAGCCTATTCAGGCTGCGTTTCCGCCAGGTCTTGGGTGCGTTCAAACACACCGTGGGTGGTTTTATCCCAGTAAAACGGTTGGGTCAGCAGTTCATAAACCGCCTTATAGGAGGCCAGCGTTGCCATCGGAAAATAGAAGTGCATGGTCGGCACCCACGGAATTAAATAACGGTGTTTTTTATCCGATACCGCGAAAGCGGAAACAGCTACTGTGATGACTTCGGCAACTAGAAACCCCGAGCCAAGGGCCAGTAAGGTGAAGGGGCTGACCACGGTGTAAACGGCGGAGCAATACTAGGCCACAGTAGCGGCGGCATAATGCGGTCGCGGGCGGAGTAAAAACCGGCCACTTTAGCCCTTTCATTTATGTGAGGGTTTGGGGATTTATACTGTGGAATTGTATTTGAAGGTTCGCCGAGCTCATTTTCATGATGGGTTGAGCGGGCGGGCTATTGCCCGGGATTTTGGGATCTGCCGAGATAGTGTTGCGAAGATGTTGGCGTATTCGGAGCCTCCCGGATATCGTCGCACGGCGTCGATCAGGCGACCCAAGCTGGATGCGTTTACGTATCAGATTAATACTTGGCTGGCGGAAGACAAAGGGCACCCGCGCAAGCAACGCCATACGGCCAAGCGGATATTTGATCGGTTGCGGGCTGAATGTGAGTTCACGGGTGGCTACACCATCGTGAAGGATTATGTGCGCAGCAAGAAGCGTGGCGGCAAGGAGATGTTTGTGCCGCTCAGCCATCCGGCGGGGCATGGGCAGGCCGACTTTGGCGAGGCCTTGGTTGTGATCGGCGGTGTGGAACAGAAGGCTTATTTCTTTGCCTATGATTTGCCACACAGTGATGCCTGCTATGTCCGAGCCTAGCAGAGAGCCAATACCGAAGCATGGCTGGACGGGCATGTTCATGCCTTTGCATTCTTCGGCGCTGTTCCTCAGTCGGTTCTCTACGATAATGACCGGTGCCTTGTCGCCAAAATTATGCCGGATGGCACGCGCAAACGCACGCAGCGGTTCAGCGCCATGCTGTCGCATTATGTGATCAATGACCGGTATGGCCGTCCGGGCAAGGGCAATGACAAAGGCAAGGTTGAAGGGCTGGTTGGTTATGCGCGCCGCAACTTCATGGTGCCAATGCCGCGCTTCGCCAGTTGGGATGCGTTCAACGATTATCTGGAAGAGCAGTGCCTGAAGCGACAGGGAGATGTGTTGCGGGGTCACAAAGTCAGTATTGGTGAACGGCTGGAAGCTGTCCTGGCAGTAATGCAAGCATTGCCAGCCGCACCGTTTGAAGCCTGTGACCGACAAAGCGGACAAGTGACCTCGACGTCATTGGTCCGGTATCGCGGCAATGATTATTCTGTGCCAGTTGCTTATGGCCACCGTGAGGTCTGGATCAAAGGCTTTGTTGGCTGTGTCACTATTG
>JPUR01000173.1 GCA_001321835.1 Marinosulfonomonas sp. PRT-SC04 | reverse complement strand
CGCCGGTTTGTTGCGGCTATCAGCACAATGATGCCTTCCCCGGATCGCACCCGCTTTCGGTTGGCCCGCTCGGCTATAACGGCTCCAAAGCGGCGATGGAATTGATCTCCAAGGCCGATGTGGTTTTGGCGCTTGGCACCCGCTTGAACCCGTTCTCGACCCTACCGGGATATGGCATTGATTACTGGCCAACATCCGCCAAAATCATTCAGGTCGATATCAATCCAGACCGCATTGGCCTGACCAAACCCGTCACGGTTGGCATCATTGGTGATGCTAAAAAAGTCGCCGATGGCATCCTGTCGCGGCTGTCAAAAACCGCCGGTGATGCGGGTCGTGAGGCGCGTAAAAACACCATCAGCCAGACCAAATCGGCATGGGCGCAGGAACTGACCTCAATGGACCACGAGGATGATGATCCGGGCACCTCATGGAACGAGCGCGCGCGAGATCGCGAGCCTGCAAAAATGTCACCACGGATGGCGTGGCGAGCCATTCAATCCGCACTACCAAAGAACGCAATCATCTCGTCAGACATCGGCAACAATTGCGCCATCGGCAACGCCTACCCCACCTTTGAAGAGGGGCGTAAATATCTGGCGCCGGGCTTGTTTGGCCCCTGTGGTTACGGATTTCCGGCGATTTGCGGGGCCAAGATCGGCGCCCCTGATGTGCCGGTTGTCGGTTTTGCCGGTGACGGAGCGTTCGGGATTTCGATGAATGAAATGGTGAGCGTTGGCCGTGACGAATGGCCCGCCATCACCATGGTGATTTTCCGCAATTACCAATGGGGCGCAGAAAAGCGCAACACCACGCTGTGGTATGACGATAACTTCGTCGGCACCGAGCTGGATGTCGATGTGTCCTACGCCGGTATCGCGCAGGCTTGTGGGCTGATTGGCGTGCAAGTCACCACGATGGAGGAGCTGACCTCGGCGTTGAATGTGGCCGTAAAATCCCAGATGGATGATGGCAAAACCACCTTCATCGAAATCCTGCTGAACCAAGAATTGGGCGAGCCGTTCCGCCGTGATGCCATGAAGAAACCCGTGTCAGTGGCGGGTATTTCCGCCGCCGACATGCGCCCACAAAAGGTATAGCAGAATGAGAGACGGGGGCGCAGCGCTTCCCTGCCCCCCTTCTTTGGTTGCACGGCGGCTTTACAACGCTGCCGTCACCGCCGTGGCCGCGACAATATCGTCCACCGTGGCACCGCGCGAAAGATCGCAAACTGGTTTGGCAAAGCCCTGCAAAAATGGCCCCACCGCCTGTGCGCCCGCCAATTCCTGCGCCAATTTATACGCAATGTTGCCCGCATCAAGTGTCGGAAAAATCAGCACATTGGCATTGCCACCGCCAACACCTTTGGCCGCTGCAATCGCCGTATTCAACGCCGCATCCGCCTGCACTGGGCCAACAACATCGCCCAACATTGCAGCCGCTTCTGCCACCAATTCCACCGATGCTCCTACACCAGAGGAGCCGGTGGAAAACGACAACATCGCCACGCGCGCCTCACCCAACAACGCAACACCTGACCGCGCCGAGGCCCGCGCGATATCGGCCAACGCCATCGCATCCGGCGCCACATTCACCGCGCAATCGGCGAACACCAATTCGCGCCCATCGGGAAATACCATCAGAAAAAACGACGACGGCACCTTCACCCCGTCCGCCATGCCAATCGCGATTGAAGCCGCCTCGATCACCCGTCGCGTTGCACTAACGGCACCTGCCACCATCAGATCTGCCTGCCCCGCCGCCACCATTGCCGCCGCGCGGATCAATGGTTTTTGCAACATCCGCCGCGCCAAGGCTTCTTTCATCGGGCGGGTTGCCAACAGCGCTGCCAGTTGGGCCTCATCCGCCGCAGCCAGCGCCACCGGAACCGCCAACCCTTGCGCACGCAATTGGTCGCTCGCCGCATCAATCCGCGCGTCATCCCCCGCCTCGGGAAACACCACCCGCAGCTTTCGCGCCCGTGCCACCTCATATGCTTTTTCTAAAACCGACATTCACAAATCCTCTATTTCGCCCCCCGAAAGGACACCGATATGAACGATTCAGTCAAGATCAATCGCGGCCTGAAAGGCATCTACTTTGAGCGCTCGGCCACCAGCCACATTGACGGGGCCAAGGGCGAATTATCTTACAGCGGCTATTCGATCCACGATCTGGCCACCAAATCCACCTTTGAAGAAGTCGCCTATCTGCTGATCTATGGCGAACTTCCCACCGCCACTGAACTGGCCGATTTTGGTGCCAAACTAAAAGCGGCCCGCAACCTGCCCGACGCAATAGTCGCAGTGATCGAGCAGATCAAAACCGGCCACCCGATGGATGTTTTGCGCACCGCCACATCGGCGCTGGCCGCGATGGATCCAAACAGCACCGACATCTCGGAAGACGGGTTTATCAACAACGGCATCACGCTGTGCGCCCAAGTGCCGATGATCGTCGCCGCCCATCACGCCATTCGAAATGGCCGCACGCCGGTCATACCTGATCCAACCCTAGGCCATGCCGCCAACTGGCTGTGGATGTTGAAAGGCGAAAAACCCAGCGCTGATGCCGCCCGTCTGGCCGATGTCGATTTCATCCTGCACGCCGAACATGGCTCCAATGCCTCAAGCTTTGCGGCCCGCGTCACGGTTGGCACCAATGCCAATCTGCACGGCGCCATTGTCACCGCCCTGTCCACGCTGGCCGGTCCGGCGCATGGGGGGGCTGCCGAAGACGTGATGAAAATGGTCAACGAGATTGGCAGTGCCGATAACGCCGCCGCTTATGTCAAAGAAAAGCGTGCAAACCGCGAGGCAGTCACCGGATTTGGCCACCGCGTTTACCGCGCCGAAGACCCCCGTGCCCGCCATATGCGCGATGGTGTAAAAAAGCTGTCACAAGAAATGGGTCAGCCGGAATGGTATGATATTCTGCAAGCCGTGGTCGATGCGATGCAGCCCTATGCGCGTCACGGGCTGAACGTGAATGTCGATTTTTATTCCGGTGTGATTTACCAATTGCACGGTATTCCGATGGATCTCTATGTGCCAATTTTCGCCATTGGCCGCGTGCCGGGCTGGGTGATTCAATGCCTGGAACAGCGCCGATCAAACATCCTGATCCGGCCGCTGACCCTGTACAATGGCCCCGAGATGCGCCCCTATGTGCCGATTAAGCAGCGCTAAAATCACACTCATCGCATGTTTGTGTACAAACAATTGTATGTCAGATGCCTATTTTGTAAAACGGACAAAAATAACGCTGGAAATAAATCCAGCGGCCAACAGACAGGGACGCGCATGACGCATCAACAGCCAGCGCTTGAAACATCGCCAAAGGTCTCGGACGAAATCCGTAAAACCACCTGCTATATGTGCGCGTGTCGCTGTGGCATTGATGTGCATATGAAAGATGGAAAAGTCGCCTATATCGAGGGCAATCGCGATCATCCGGTCAACAAAGGTGTGCTGTGCGCCAAGGGGGCCGCGGGCATCATGCAGATCAATTCGCCCGCAAGGCTGAAAAATCCGATGAAGCGGGTTGGTCCGCGCGGCTCTGGTGAATTCGAGGATATCTCGTGGGAAGAAGCGCTAACGATTGCCACCGACTGGCTGAAACCGCTGCGCGAAACAGCACCTGAGAAGCTGGCGTTTTTCACCGGACGCGATCAATCGCAAAGCTTCACCGGCATGTGGGCGCAGAATTTCGGCACCCCGAATTACGCGGCGCATGGCGGGTTTTGTTCCGTCAATATGGCGGCCGGCGGTATTTACACCATGGGCGGCGCTTTCTGGGAATTTGGCCAACCGGATTGGGACCGCGCCAAGCTGTTCATGATTTTTGGCGTTGCCGAAGACCATGACAGCAACCCGATCAAAATGGGCATGGGGCGCCTCAAGGCCAATGGCGGCAAGATTTACGGCGTCAATCCGATCCGCACCGGCTATAATGCGATTGCTGACGAGTGGATCGGCATTACGCCCGGCACCGATGGGTTGTTCATTTTGGCGCTGGTGCATGAATTGCTAAAGGCCGGCAAGGTTGATCTGCATTATTTAGCCCAATTCACCAATTCACCGGTTCTGGTCAATGATGATCCGAAATCCGATGATTACGGCCTGTTCCTGCGCGACAAATCTGGCAAAATGCTGGTGATGAATCGCAACACCGGCAAACCTTCCGCCTTTGATAAAAAAGGCGTGAAACCTGATTTGGCAGGCGCGCACAAGGTTGGCAAAACCCCGTATCGCAGCGTGTTCCAACTGCTGGCCGAGCGCTATCTGTCGGACGAATACGCCCCCGATGCGGTGGCTGAACGCTGCGGCATCACCGCTGGCCGGATCCGTGCGATTGCCGCCGAAATCGCCCGCGTCGCGTTTGACGAAGCGTTCGAGCTGGACATCCCGTGGACCGATTTTCGCGGCGACAAACACGCCGTAATGCAGGGCCGCCCAGTCGCGTTTCACGCCATGCGCGGAATTTCAGCGCACTCCAACGGGTTTCAAACCGCCCGCGCCCTGCACGTTTTGCAAATCCTGCTTGGCACGGTCGAGGCCCCCGGTGGGTTTCGCTTTAAACCGCCGTATCCCAAACCGGTTGAGGGTCACCCGAAGCCTCATTTCAAGGTCACGCCGGGCGCGCCGCTCGACGGCCCACATCTGGGCTACCCCCTTGGGCCGGAAGATTTGGGACTAAAACCAGACGGCACTGCGGTGCGCATCGACAAAGCCTTTACATGGGAAAACCCGCTGTCGGCCCACGGTCTGATGCACATGGTGATCTCCAACGCCCATGCCGGTGATCCGTATAAAATCGACACACTGTTTATGTTCATGGCCAATATGTCGTGGAATTCGTCGATGAACACGACGGGTGTGATGCAGATGCTGACCGACAAAGACGCGGACGGTGAATATGTCATTCCGAGGATCATTTATTCCGATGCTTATTCTTCGGAAATGGTCGCCTACGCCGATCTGATCCTGCCCGACACCACCTATCTTGAACGTCACGATTGCATCTCGATGTTGGATCGCCCAATTTGCGATGCCGACGCGATGGCCGATAGCATTCGCTGGCCGGTGATTGAGCCTGATCGCGATGTGCGCGGTTTTCAATCTGTGCTGATAGATCTGGCGGTGCGGCTGGATATGCCCGGTTTTGTCGATGATAATGGCGGCGCGATTTACAAAGATTACGCCGAGTATATCGTCAACCATCAGCGCCGCCCCGGTGTTGGCCCCTTGGCCGGTTTTCGCGGTAAGGATGGCCAAGATGTCGGACGCGGTGAGCCGAACCCGAACCAGATCCAAGCCTATATTGATAATGGCGGATTTTTCGAACAGAAGATCCCGAAAGAGGCCAGTTATTTCAAACCGTGGAACGCCGCCTACCAGAAATGGGCCGTCGAGGTTGGCTTGTTTGACGCAGAACAACCCTACCTGTTTTCAGTCTATTCGGAGCCGCTGCGAAAATTCCAACGTGCCGCCGAGGGCTTTGGCGAACATCAACCGCCGGATCATCTGCGCGCGCAACTGAAACGCAGCATGGACCCGCTGCCAATTTGGTATTCTCCGAATGAAGACGCAGCCGAGGCTGGCGGTGAATTCACCGTCAACGCCCTGACTCAACGGCCAATGGCGATGTACCATTCATGGGGCAGCCAAAACGCTTGGCTACGTCAGTTGCACGGCCATAACCCGATGTATATCCCGACAAAGCTGTGGAAAAAGCACGGCTTTAGCGAGGGCGACTGGGCGCAGATTTCATCCCCACACGGCAAAATCACCGTGCCAGTTTCCCACATGGCGGCGCTGAACCAAAACACCATCTGGACGTGGAACGCGATTGGCAAACGCAAGGGCACATGGGCGCTGAATGAGGACGCGCCCGAGGCCACCAAAGGCTTCCTTTTGAACCACCTGATCCACGAATTACTGCCCACAAAAAAAGACGGCATGCGCTGGAACAATTCCGATCCTGTCACCGGACAAGCCGCGTGGTTTGACCTGAAGGTCAAGATCGAAAAGGTCGCCCCCCCCTCCGAGAGCCAACCGTCCTTCCCGCCGATCAAATCACATATCGGCAAGGGCCCTAAAAACCTCGCATGGAAGGTCGGTAAATGACACAGCTGCCCAAAACCACCGCAAAAAAACTCGGCCTGGTGATTGATCTGGACACCTGCGTTGGCTGCAATGCCTGCGTGATTTCCTGCAAGAGTTGGAACACCGAAAACGATAGCGCCCCGCTGTCCGATATCGACGCATACGGTGCCGATCCCAGTGGCACATTTTTGAACCGCGTGCACAGCTATGAGGTGCAACCCGACACCGGCGGCTGCGCCCAAACCGTGCATTTTCCCAAATCATGCCTGCACTGCGAAGACGCGCCTTGCGTCACAGTTTGCCCAACCGGCGCCAGCTATAAACGGAGTGAGGATGGCATCGTTTTGGTCAATGAAGACGACTGCATCGGCTGCGGTCTGTGCGCTTGGGCCTGCCCTTACGGGGCGCGCGAACTCGATCAAACCGCCGGTGTGATGAAAAAATGCACCCTGTGCGTTGACCGGATCTATAACGAAAACCTGCCCGAAGAAGACCGCATTCCGGCCTGCGTGCGCACCTGCCCATCCGGCGCACGCCACTTCGGTGATTTTGCCGATCCGGACAGCAATGTTTCCAAACTGGTTGCCGAGCGCGGTGGCATTGAGCTGATGCCAGAGCTTGGCACAAAACCAGTGAACAGGTACCTGCCGCCACGCCCCAAAGACACCTTGCAAGAGGTCGCAGCCGATGCCCCGCTCTTGACCTCGATCACCAAAACCCCCAAAGGGTTTCTCAGCTGGCTCGACAAAGCACTGGAGGCTTTATAAATGCATCCCGCCCCATCCGTGATCTTTTTCACCGTGTTTTCCGGCCTTGGTTTTGGCTTTCTGGCGTGGCTTGGTTTCGGTATTCCAAACCCGCAGGGCTGGGCCGCCTTCCCGTATTATTTCGTGGCCTTTGCAATGGCCGTCGGCGGGCTGATCGCCTCGACCTTCCACCTCGGAAATCCTAAAAATGCCATCAAAGCCTTCAGTCAATGGCGCACCAGCTGGTTGTCACGCGAAGCTGTGATGGCGGTGCTGAGCCTCACCACGATGGGGGCATTTGCCGCCGCCAACATCTTCCTAAACCTGTCGATCCCAATCTTGGGGATGATCGGCGCTGCGATGGCATTGATCACCGTTTACACCACCTCGATGATGTACGCGCAGCTGAAAACCGTGCCGCGCTGGAACCACTGGACCACTTCCGCGCTGTTCGTCCTGTTATCCCTTGGCGGCGGGGCGATTTTGGCCGCCAGCAGCTTTGGCACCATCCTGTTCATCGGGCTGGCCGCCTTGACACAAATTCGGGTTTGGGATGCTGGCGACAAGCGCTTTGCAGCACGCGGCCACACAATGGAAACCGCAACCGGGCTTGGCGACATCGGCAAGGTGCGGATGTATGAAGCACCACACACCGGCACCAATTATTTGCTCACCGAAATGGTCTATGTGGTCGCTCGCAAACACGCGATCAAATTGCGCATCATCGCCTTTATTTTGGCCTATGTCGCACCGATGGTTTTGGCGATGACTGCGGCTCGGGAATTCGACATGTATATCGTCGCATTGATCAGCCACATCATCGGCCTGCTGGCGCAACGCTGGCTGTTCTTTGCCGAGGCCGAGCATGTTGTCGGCCTATATTACGGCAAACGATGATCATCAATGGCATCCAAATCCTAGAGCGTGAAACACCGCCACAGCTGGTCATTCTCAGCGAAACCGGTCGCCTGTTTCTAAACCCGCTGCTGGCCAATGATTGGCGCGTCCGTGCCTCGGTAAAATCCCGTCTTGAGGCCGCCTCAGGCACGTTGCCCACGGGGATATGCTTGATGATCTATGAGGCGTTTCGGCCGCGATCACGTCAGCGCGAATTGTGGCAGCCGGTGTTTACCAAGATCCAGTCGACGCATCCAGATTGGTCGCCCGAACAACACTATGCCGAGGCCAGCCGCTGGGTTTCGCCACCGGACGGCTTTGGCAGCGGCCATCAAGCTGGCGCCGCGATTGACGTGACTTTGGCCAACGAGGATCGCAGCCCACTTGATATGGGCTGCGATATGCAGGCCTTCACAGAACACACCCAGACGGCCGCCCCGGTGTCACCCAGCGCGCGGCAAAACCGCGATCTTCTGGTGGAAACATTGCACAGCGTCGGGCTGATCAACTACCCAGATGAGTGGTGGCACTTCAGCTATGGCGACCGGCTTTGGGCCGAAATCACCGGACGTAAGAACGCGTTTTTTGCGCCAATTGATTAGCGGCTTCGGCGTGTAAACACCGCCGTTATGGCAAAGATCGCGCTGGCCGCCACCACGATGCTGGGCCCCGCCGGTGTGCTCCATCCGACCGCCGCCAAAACCCCGACAACACTGGCCACAATTCCGATCAACACCGCCGCAATCGTCATGCCCTCAGGGCTACGCGAAAGCCCGCGCGCCGCCGCCGCCGGAATGATCAACATCGCGCCAATCAACATCGCGCCGACCACCTTGATCGCCACCGCCACCACCACCGCCAACGCCAAGGTCAGCACCAGTTGTTCGCGGCGCGGTTTCAGGCCCGAGGCCACCGCCAAATCTGCGTTCAATGTTGACGTCAGCAGCGCCGACCAACGCCAGACCAAGCCCGCAATCACCACCAGCGCCCCGCCCCAAATCACCCATAGATCCGTGACCGTGACCTGCAAAATATCACCAAACAAAAAGTCGTGCAATTCCGCATCCGGCTGATCGGTGAACGACACGGCCACCAGCCCCAACGACAGGCCTGCGTAAGCGATCACACCCAAGGTCGCGTCCATGCTGTGGCCACGGTCATGCAACGCGCTCACCACCAGCGCCATGATCAGCGCCACCACAAACACCGCCAGATACAGCGGCACCAATCCAGCCACCGCCAGCGCCACGCCCAAAATGCTGGCATGCGCGGTGGCATCGCCAAAATAGGCCATCCGCCGCCAGATCACAAACGCGCCAAGCGGGCCGGTTGCCAGCGCCAAACCAACGGCTGCCAGCAACGGCAACAACACAGGTGTCATCATCAAATTATCCAGCATGCTCGTGCCCCTCATCTGTGTGGTCGTGATCGCAGTGGTCATCATGACTGTGTTGATAAAGCGCCATCGTGCCGTGGGTTCCTGCCCCAAACAGCGCACGGTATTCAGGCGCTGCCGACACCACGGTCGGGGTGCCTTCGCAACAGATGTGCCCGTTCAAACAGATCACCCGATCCGAGGCTGACATCACCACATGTAAATCATGGCTGATCAGCAAAACCGCACACCCCATATCTTGGCGGACCTCCTCGAGTAATTTATAAAACCCCGCCACGCCGGGTTGATCCAACCCCTGCGTTGGCTCGTCCAGCATCAAGATTTCAGGCCTTCCCAACAGGGCGCGCGCCAACAACACCCGCTGGAATTGACCGCCAGACAGCGCCGCCAATTGCCGTTCTTCAAATCCGGCAATCCCAACCCGTTCTAGCATCTGGCTAATTTCAGCAGCACTGTGGCGCACCGGCAGCGACAAAAACCGCTTCACTGTCAGCGGCATATTCGCCTCGATCGCCAGCCGTTGCGGCACATAGCCTATCCGCAATCCGACCTTGCGCGTGATCGTACCCGAGGCCACAGTTTTCGCCCCCAGCAAGGCCCGCAGCAAGGTCGATTTCCCCGAACCGTTTGGCCCGATCACGGTGACAATCTCGCCGGCCTCAATGCTCAGATCAATGCCGTGCAATACCCGCGTCGCACCATACTTCAGGCTGACACCCTTGGCTGAAATCAGGCTCATAGCGCGGCCTCCTGACAGCTGGGACATAGGCCCAAAACCTCGACATTCATCCGCTCGACCCTGAATTTTGCCGCATCGGCCAGCGCCCGAACGGCGGCGCGCACATCTTGCGCCATCGCTTCGGCCACGGCATCACAAACACGGCAAATCATAAACACCGGCGCGTGATCGGCCTCGGGGTACATGCAAGCGGTGTAGGCGTTCAGGCGGCGGATTTTATGGGCCAAACCGTTGGTGACCAGAAAATCCAGCGCGCGGTAGGCCACCGGCGGCTGATCGCCAAATCCATCAGCCGACAGCCGCTCCAACACATCATAAGCGCCCATCGCGCTGTGGGTTTCGAGCAGGATTTCCAAAGTTTTACGCCGCACTGGCGTCAGCCGCAGCCCCGCCTCGCGGGCGCGCTGATCGGCATAGTCCAACACCCCGCCCTCGCAGCAGGAATGGTCATGGTCATGAAAGGCAACGTGGTTTGGCATCGCGACATCCTTTGTTATATTATCACATGTAATAATATAACAAATCAGATTGCGCAACCCGAATTTTCAACTTTGATCAGATCGGCGTTAGCCGCCCGTTGCCGCCCGATACCACGCCACCAGAACCGCACGATCCTCGGCCTCAAGATACGACGCACTGGGCGGTGGCATCGCGTGGGTCACACCGGCTTGCAAATAAATCCGCTTGGCCGCAAACGCCACCTGCGCTTCGGTCTCCAAATGCACGCCTTTTGGGGCCCACGGAATACCGTCGTACCCAGGCTCTTCGCTGTGGCACATCGAACAATTGCCAACCACAATGTCGTAAGCATCCTCAAACCCATCGGCATCGACAAAGCGCTGAACGGAGGGGGCAAGCGCTGCCTCGTCCGTATCTACAACCACAGTTGCGGTCAGGGTCGAGAGCCAGATGATCACGAAAAACAGCGCCGTGGTGGCCGCCCATGTCCATTTTGGCTGACCTTTTCCGGCGTGCGACGAGTTGAAATAATGCCGGATCGTCACGCCCATCAGAAACACCAACGCAGCGATCAACCAGTTATATTGCGAGGCAAATGCCAGTGGATAATGCGTCGACAGCATCAGGAAAATCACCGGCAGTGTCAGGTAATTATTATGAGTAGAACGCTGCTTGGCGATCTTGCCATACTTCGGATCAGGCGTGCGACCTGCGCGTAAATCACCCACCACAATACGTTGGTTCGGCATGATGATCACAAACACATTTGCCGTCATGATGGTGGCGGTAAACGCCCCCAGATGCAGCAGTGCGGCACGTCCCGTGAACACTTGGGTATAGCCCCAAGCCATCGCCACCAAGATCAGATACAGCAGCACCATAAGGCGCGTGCTGTCTTCGCCAAACTTGCTTTTGCAGATCAAATCATAGACCAGCCAGCCAAACGCCAGCGAGCCAAGTGAGATCAGAATCGCCTGCCAGACCGGAATATCCAACACATTCGGGTCAATCAAATACAGCTCGGCCCCCATATAATAGACCAAAATCAGCATCGCGAAACCGGACAGCCATGTTGAATAGCTCTCCCATTTGAACCAGATCAGATGTTCAGGCAAACGGTCCGGCGCAACCAGATATTTCTGTACGTGATAGAACCCACCACCATGCACCTGCCATTCTTCGCCATGCACATTTTCGGGCAAATCATCAGACTTCCGCAGGCCCAAATCGAGCGCGATAAAATAAAACGACGAGCCAATCCAAGCGATGCCGGTGATCACATGCACCCAACGCACCGCGAACTCCAGCCACGCCTCTAAAATCACATAATCCAATTCGCGCTCTCCTATAGGTTTTAGGTTTTTCCTACACTATACCAAAACCGTCTATTTTGTTATTCAGATAAATGAGACAATACTTTCAATAGGATTTTGAAAATAGCATGGCCTACATTAATAATATCAAAATGTTCGTGCGCGTCTATGAACTGGGCTCAATGTCGGCAGCCGCGCGCGATCAACGCACCTCGCCTGCGGTGGCGTCCTCAAGGATTGCCGACCTTGAAAAGCACCTCGGCGTGCGCCTGTTCAATCGCACCACCCGCGCCCTGCAACCAACGGAAACCGGTAAGATATTCTACAAAGGCGCGCATAGCATTCTGGCCGCAATCTCCGATGCCGAGGCCGATATTATTGACGCCGCGATCAACCCGCGCGGCACGGTTTTCATCGCAGCCCCACTCGGGGTTGGTCGTCGCTTCATCGCGCCATTTGTGCCTGATTTCAAACAGCAATACCCGCAAATCGAGGTCCGCTTGCGCCTGTCCGACCGTCTGATCGATATCACCTCCGAGGGGTTGGATGTGGCATTTCACATGGGGCCGCTGGCCGACAGCACCCTGAAAATGAGGATGATTTCGGACTGCCCGCGCCTGCTGTGCGCAGCCCCTGCCTATATCGCGGCACACGGAAATCCGCACGATGGCGAGGCGCTGATCGCTGACAAACACGCCTGCCTGAACCTGCGGTATCCGGGCGCTCAGGAGTTCCAGTGGGCGCTCCAAACAGCCGACGGCATCAAACGTTATGACGTATCCGGCCCGTTTGAATCCGATGATGGCGACGTGCTGACCGAATGGGCGCTGCAAGGGCATGGCATCATCCTGAAACCCTATTTTGAGATCGCCGAACATTTGCGCAGTGGCGCGCTGGTCCCCATCGCTGAGGCCACACCGCCATTGGCCACGCAGCTGGTCTGCCTCTATCCGCCCCATAAATTGAAGGACAGCAAAGTACAGCTGTTCGTCGATTTCATCACCAGTCGCTGCAAGGCCGAAATGGCCCGTCAAACCGAAGGGTTGTAAGTGGAAAAGTATCTAGCAAGAACCGGAATAATAGTCATTTCCCTATCAATTATTATCGGGCCTTGGTTTTCACATCCTGATTATAATTCCATTTTGCATACGCTTAGCGTTCTTGGCGGAAGGGATATGCCAAACGCTTGGATTATGAATGTTGGTTTTTTTGTTTATGGCGCATGCATTATCTCCATCACATTACACCGGAACCAAGGGATTATTCGAAAGAGAGAAGGCTATAACCGAGCAGACCCGCTCTTGCTCCTTGGGCTTGGATTGATTGGCGTTGCATTGATCCATGCCAAAGCACCTTTTTACATGGAGGACGGGAACAGGGTGCATAATATCTTGATGAACTTTATGGTGTTTTTGGGCCTTGCATTGGCGCCCATGGAAAAAGCAATTATACGTTTATTCAAAACAAAAAAGGACAAACGTGATATTTTAAGTCCGGTTGCATCCCTCTTTGTTTTCGCATGTACGTTTGGCATGGTCCTTTGGCCCAGCTATGCGGGGATAATTCAAAGAGCCATGTTCTTAGTCAACTTTCTCTGGATATGGCGTGAATTTTCCAAACCGCCAATGGCCTAGCTGCCGCGATAGGTCGAATAACCAAACGGCGACACCAGCAACGGCACATGGTAATGTGACTCAGCATCCGAAATGCCAAAGCGGATCGGGATGATGTCTAAAAATCGCGGCTCCTCAGCCGGTGTGCCATTGGCATCCAGATAATCGCCCGCGTGGAAAACCAGCTCATAGGTGCCGGTGCTAAATTCGCTGGCCGGCAAGATCTGGCTGTCAGTGCGCCCATCAGAATTGGTGGTCATGCTGCGGATATGAGTGCGGTTTTCGCCCTCAATCGCAAACAGATCAATCGCCATTCCCGCCGCCGGAATCCCGCGCGCCGTGTCCAACACATGTGTCGTCAAAAAACCGTTTGCGCCGTTTGTCATGATGTATCCTTTTGTTTCGCCTACCCTGCCGCGAACCGGCCCAAAAATCGAGTGGTAATTTTAGCAACAAGACTTTCAAGAAATATTTGAAAATGATTCACTATTATTTGTAATATACATAGGAAAAACCGGAGACCATGACTATGAACCGTTACCCCCGCGATATGCACGGCCACGGCCAAACCCCACCTGACGCGAATTGGCCTGACGGCGCCCGCGTCGCGGTCCAGTTTGTGGTCAACTATGAGGAAGGCGGCGAGAACTGCATCCTGCACGGCGACGCCGCATCCGAAGCGTTTCTGTCTGACATTCCTGGGGCTGCCCCTTGGCCGGATCAACGTCACTGGAACATGGAGAGCATCTATGAATACGGGGCGCGGGCCGGATTTTGGCGCCTGCACCGCCTGTTCACCGGCGCCAATATTCCGGTCACGGTTTACGGCGTTGCCACAGCACTTGCCCGCTCGCCATCGCAGGTCGCGGCCATGCAAGACGCCGGTTGGGAGATCGCCAGCCACGGCATGAAATGGGTCGAGCACAAAGACATGTCCGAGACCGAGGAGCGCGCCGCGATTGCCGAGGCGATCGCCTTGCACACCGAGGTGGTCGGTGAGCGCCCACTGGGTTGGTACACGGGGCGTTGTTCAGTCAACACCGTGCGTCTGGTCGCTGAAGAAGGCGGTTTTGACTATATTTCAGACACTTACGATGATGATCTGCCCTACTGGATTGAAGTCGAGGATCGCGATCAGCTGGTCATTCCCTACACGCTCGAGGCCAACGACATGCGTTTTGCCACCGCGCCCGGCTACACCACCGGCGAGCAGTTTTACCAATACCTAAAGGATGCCTTTGACGTACTATATGCCGAAGGCGAAGCCGGTGCGCCCAAAATGATGAGCATCGGTTTACACAATCGGCTGATTGGCCGGCCCGGCAAACTGGCAGGGCTAAAACGGTTCATCGACTACATTCAGGGCTTCGAAAACGTCTGGACCCCGCGCCGTATCGACATCGCGCGGCATTGGGCCAAACAGAACCCAAATCAGCGCTACGCCCGCCCCAGCCGGATGGAAATCGACAGCTTTGTTGGTACCTACGGCGGCATATTTGAGCATTCCGCGTGGATTGCCAAAGGCGCGCACGGGCTGGAACTTGGCCCCGCACATGACACCGCCATCGGCCTGCACAACGCGCTGTGCCGGATTTTCCGCCGCGCTGATCATACCGCCCGCCTTGGGGTTCTAACCGCCCACCCCGATCTGGCTGGTAAGCTCGCCGCCGCCAAACGCCTAACCGACGAGAGCACCTCGGAGCAGGCCAGTGCCGGACTTGACGCGCTGACCGATGCCGAGCGCGAGAGCTTCATCGCCCAAAACACCGCCTACACCGCCAAACACGGTTTTCCGTTTATCATCGCGGTGCGCGACCACGACAAAGCCAGCATCATGGCGGCGTTCCAAACCCGCATCAACAATGACAGCGGCGTTGAATTTGAAACCGCCTGCAAACAGGTGGAACGCATCGCCCATTACCGTCTAAAGGATCTGTTACCATGACTTATGCGTTCCCACAGGGCGGCTTGCCCGACCAATCCGTCAGCCCCGTAGGCACCGCGATTTTCACCGAAGCCTATGCGGTGATCCCCGCCTGCACCATGCGCGATATCGTGACATCGCTGTTGCCGGGCTGGGATAAAACCCGCACTTGGATCATCGCGAGGCCAATGACCGGCTTTGCCGAAACCTTCGCGCAATACGCGGTCGAGGTCGAAATCGGCGGCGGATCAGACACCCCCGAACCAGATGCCCAAGCTGAAGCTGGCCTGTTCATCGCCAAAGGCGAAATGACGCTGATCGTGGATGGCGTCACCAGCATTTTGACGGCAGGCGGTTATGCCTATGTGCCCGCTGGCGCGACATGGTCGGTCAAAAACCACGGCACCGAACTGTTGGGGTTCCACTGGATCCGCAAACGCTATGAGCCCGTAGCAGGCCTCGATTTACCCGATCATTTCACCACCACGGACGCCGATAGCGAACTGCACTTCATGCCGGGAACCGACGGCAAATGGGCCACTCAGCGTTTTGCCGATCCGACCGATCTGCGCCACGATATGCACGTTAACATCGTCACCTTCCAACCCGGCGGGCGTATCCCGTTTGCCGAAACCCACATCATGGAACACGGATTATACGTGCTGGAAGGCACTGCCAGATACCTGCTGAACAAAGATTGGGTCGAGGTCAGACCCGGTGATTTCATGTGGCTGCGCGCCTTTTGCCCGCAAGCCTGCATTGCCACTGGCACCCACCCATTCCGCTACCTGCTCTATAAAGACGTCAACCGCCACCCTTCCCTGACGCTCCGATAACCGCGCGCCTTCTTCTTTTCCTAAACACCTCACGGGGGTTCGGGGGTGTGAAACCCCCGCTCCGACACCAGCAAAAGGCACCAAATGACTGTTATCAAAATCCTGCCCCTGACCGCAGAAGCCTTCGCCCCGTTTGGCGATGTGCTCGAGGCGGTCGGCAAGCCCGACAAAATCATCAACAACGGGTTTTGTGGCCGTTATCATGACCGCGCCCAGCTGGATTTTGGCGCGGATGGCCGCGCTGGCATTTCCGTGTTCAAGGCCGAGCCGCGCGCCCTGCCCTACAAGCTGGAGCTGCTGGAGCGTCACCCCGACAGCTGCCAAGCCTTCATTCCGATGAGTCTGGACAGCTACCTGATCACCGTCGCCGAGGATGATAATGGCACACCCGTCAACATCCGCGCCTTCCTTGCCGGTGCCGGTCAAGGCATCAATTACCACCGCAATACATGGCACGGGGTGCTGACCCCGCTGGCCGCCCCCGGACTGTTCACCGTGGTTGACCGGATCGGCAACACCCCAAACCTAGAGGAGTATTTGCTAAAAATACCACATATGGTAGACAAATAACCACCAACACCAAAAAAGCGCAGCAAAAAATAGCGCGACCAACTGGAGAGAACCCTTATGACGAATTCATCTATCGGGACAGCAGAACAGCTGCGCGATCCCAATTATACCCCACCGATGGCACAGGCCATTCCGCTGGGCATTCAACATGTTATGGCAATGTTTGCCAGCAACGTAACACCCGCGATCATCGTATCAGGGGCCGCCGGTCTTGGCTTTGGCGGCGCTCATGCCAATCCTGAAGTCGTTGGTTATATGATCCAGATGTCGATCCTGTTTGCCGGTATTGCCACCTTGATCCAAACCATCGGCATCGGCCCAATTGGCGCACGTTTGCCAATCGTTCAAGGCACCAGCTTTGCGTTTTTGCCAGTGATGATCCCTGCGGTTGCAGGCCTTGGTGTTTCGGGCCTGCCTGGTCTGATGACCGGCGTGATGATCGGTGGTCTGTTCCACTTTGGTCTTGGCTTTATAATCGGTAAAATCCGCTTTGCGCTGCCCCCATTGGTGACCGGCCTGATCGTGCTGATGATTGGTCTTTTGTTGATCAAAGTCGGCATCCAATACGCAGCTGGTGGCGCTGGAAACTACCACATGAGCAAAGACACATGGGGCGGTGGCGCCAACTGGACCATGGCCTTTACGGTGATCATCGTCACCCTGGGCGTGAAGTTTTTCTTCAAGGGCTTCATGTCTGCCGCAGCCGTTTTAATCGGCCTGATCGCGGGCTATCTGGTGGCGCATTTCTTCTTTGGTGCTGTGGATTTTTCCAAGGCAGGCGGCGCCGATTTTGTTGGCCTACCAATGCCCTTCAAATTCGGTTTTGAAATCAACTGGACCATCGTGGTCGGCATGTGTCTGATGGCCTTTGTGTCGGCGGTTGAGACGGTTGGCGATGTCTCTGGCATCACCAAAGGCGGCGCAGGACGCGAAGCCACCGACGCCGAAATCACCGGCGCAACCTTCGCCGATGGTCTGGGCACCGCAATCGCCGGTATGTTCGGCGCGTTGCCAAACACATCCTTCAGCCAAAACGTTGGCCTGATCGCGATGACCGGCATCATGAGCCGCCACGTTGTCACCATCGGTGCTATCTTCTTGGTGTTCTGTGGTCTTAGCCCGAAAATCGCCGCCTACGTCAACACCATCCCGTATCCGGTTCTGGGCGGCGGTGTGATCGTGATGTTCGGCATGGTTGCCGCAGCTGGCGTGAACATGCTGTCCGATGTGAACTGGGACAAGCGCAACATGGTGATCTTTGCCGTGGCTTTGACCATGGGGCTGGGCATGCAGCAAGTGCCTGACGCGATGAAGTTCCTGCCCGAGATGGCCAGAATGTTGATCAGCACTGGCCTGCTTCCAGCCGCGATCATTGCCATCGTTCTGAACTTGATCCTGCCGGATAACGCCGCCGAGGGTTAAGCCGACACAACACTAAAAACAAAAGCCCCCGATCATGACATCGGGGGCTTTTTTATTTAATCACTGGTCTTTGGCAACTGATATTTAGACCCGCCTAGGCGTAGCGTCCATGACGTTGCAGCATCTCGACTTCATAGCCATCAGGGTCGGTGACAAAGAAAAACTTGGCCAGCAACACCCCGTCGCGTTCAAACTCAACCACCTTGCGCGGCTTAAATCCCGCAGCCTCAAACCGCGCGTGCTCGGCCTCCAGATCATCAACGCAAAATGCGATATGACCATAGCCATCGCCCAGATCATATGGCTCGGTGCGGTCCTTGTTCACAGTCAACTCCAGCTCGAAATCAGCCTCGGGACTGCGCAGATACACCAGCGTGAAACTGTCAAAATCCAGCCGCTCAGCCACCTCCAAACCAAAAGCCTGCGTGTAGAACTGAACCGACAGCGCCTCGTCCAGCACGCGGATCATCGAATGAATTGCTTTGGCGGTGGGCTCAACTGATCGATGCAACACACTGAGCAAACTTCTCTGCTGGCGTTTGGTATTGCAAGGTCTTTCGGGGGCGCTCGTTAAGCTGTCGTGCAATTGCACTGAGTTTGGCTTGAGAATGGACTGATAGGTCCGTTCCGCGCGGCAAATATTGTCTAAGCAACCTGTTGGTATTCTCGTTAGATCCGCGCTGCCACGGCGATTGCGGATCACAGAAGTAGACCTCGACATCTGTGGCCATCGTCAGGCGCGCATGATCAGCCAGCTCTTTTCCACGGTCCCAAGTTAGAGATTTATAGAGTTCCCGAGGCAACCTTTGCGAC
Organism: Marinosulfonomonas sp. PRT-SC04; assembly: GCA_001321835.1. Next base: position 15 of record JPUR01000173.1, on the reverse strand, counting down.
GATTTAATCAATCAA
>JPUR01000172.1 GCA_001321835.1 Marinosulfonomonas sp. PRT-SC04 | reverse complement strand
GCAGGCCATAAAACTGGCAACCTCCGCCTCAATGGCCTGGGCCAACAACGCCTGAGCGCCACTGCGCAGAACCGATGTGAGCTGATCGCAAAATTCCCCTGGCCGCATGAGCGGTGTAACTGTAGTCTCTGTCATGGCGTATCTTTCCTTTCCTGGAAATATTGGATGCATGAATCACATCCATGATACGCCACCTGAAAATTATGCCATCACCAAGATTCGCGGTTAACTCGCGCCATTAAGGATAGCAGATAGTTAGCATATTTTCGCCAACGAAACTGGCGGTGCGGCTGATATTGCCGCCAAACCGGTTGATCTGGGTCATCAGGTATTCGCGCTCGAACAATTCGCGGGCCTCGCGCAATGGCAGCGTCGCCAGGCCGGACGATAACACCACGCGGCCCTCTTTTTGCGAGGTTTCCTCGGGGCTTGGCAGCTCTTTGGTGCCGATCGGCCCACTGTCGGCCCCAAGGATCAGCACCCGCTCCACCACGTTTTTCAACTGGCGTATATTGCCGGGCCATTGCATGGTTTGCATCAGGGCTTCGGCCTCACTTGACAGGCTGCGCATCGGCAGGCCTTGGGTCTTGTTCAAATCCGCAATGAAACTGGCGGCCAGCAGCGGAATATCCTCGCGGCGATCCTCAAGCGAGGGCACCACGACAGGCACCACATTCAGGCGGTGAAACAGCTCCTCGCGGAACCGGCCTGCTGAAATTTCATCAGACAACACTTTGTTTGTGCTGGATATTACTCTGATATCAACCCGAACATTCTCATTGCCGCCGACCCGTTGGAACTGTTGATCCACCAGCACCCGCAAGATTTTAGACTGGGTGCCCAGCGGCATATCTGCGACCTCGTCAAAATACAGGATACCGCCATGAGCCTGCTCCAGAAGGCCAGGCTCGATGCCCCTCTCAGGGCTTTCGCGCCCAAACAAAACCTCCTCCATCCGCGAAGGCTCGATCGAGGCCGAATTGACCGACACAAACGGGGCCGAAGCGCGGCTGGAATTGGCATGGATGTAGCGCGCAGCGACCTCTTTGCCCGACCCACCAGGCCCTGTCAGCATCACCCGCCCGTTGCTGTTTGTGACCTTGTCCAGATTGGATTTCAACGCTTTGAACGCCGGACTTTCACCGAGCATTTCCATCGAGATCGTATCGCCGCGCCGCAATTCAATGTTTTCGCGCCGCAACCGCGAAGTCTCCATTGCGCGCGATACCACCACCATCAACTGATCAATATTAAACGGCTTTTCGATGAAGTCATAGGCGCCCTGCTTGATCGCCGCGACCGCGATTTCAATATTGCCGTGGCCTGATATAATCACCACAGGAATGTCGGGATTGTCGCGTTTGACCTTCTTCAGAATGTCGATGCCATCCATATCGCTGTCTTTCAGCCAGATATCGAGGATCATCAAAGCGGGCGCTTCTGCATTGATTTCACTCATGCAATCATCCGAATTTCCGGCCAGACGCGTGGTGTAGCCCTCGTCCTTTAAGATGTCGGAAATCAACTCGCGAATATCACGTTCGTCGTCGATAATTAGAATATCACCCATGCTGTTTTTCACCTCATTACTCATTCTGTTCAATCACTCTTTGATGTTAATTTTGCCACAGATTTTGCCACAGATTTCACCTCAGGCGAGGCTGCAATCGGCAGCCTGATTTCCGCCCGCGCCCCGTGATGCGCATTGCCTTTGAATTTCACCGTGTCCACCAATTGTAGGGTGCCGCCATGCTCCTCGATGATCTTTTTTACAATTGGCAAACCCAGCCCGGTGCCCGCCGCACGCGTGGTCACGTAGGGTTCGAACAACCGGGCGCGATCTTCGGGCAGACCGATGCCATTGTCGGATATGTCAATATTGATCTGGCCATCACGTTGTGACAATGTGATGCGAACTTCCGGTGCATATTTATCCCCCACACCTTTTTCCACAAGGCTTTCAATGGCTTCACCGGCATTCTTGATTAGGTTACCCATCGCCTGTGAAATCATTGTAGCGTCAATATCCGCCATCATCGGTTTTTTAGGCAGCTTCACCACCAGCTTCACATCCGGCATCGCCGCCTCTTGCAGCAGCGCCGCATCGCGCAGGATCGTCACCAGATCATGGTTGCGCAACTCCGGCTCCGGCATCCGCGCGAATTTTGAAAACTCGTCAACGATGCGGCGTAAGTCACCGGTCTGGCGGATGATCACATCGGTGTATTGCACTAGCATTTCGGACTGATCACCGACCAGAGGCGCGAATTTGCGCTTCAAGCGTTCGGCGGACAGCTGGATCGGGGTCAGTGGGTTTTTAATCTCGTGGGCAATCCGGCGGGCCACATCGCCCCACGCCGCCATCCGCTGCGCCGAAACCAGATCGGTGACATCATCAAAGGCCACCACATACCCCTCGAGATTACCGGCCTCGTTGCGTCGCGTGCTGATCCGCACCAGCAGGTTTTCCAGCTTGCCTTGGCGCGACAGCTTGATCTCTTCTTGCACGACTTCGGTGTTTTTCTCCTGCAAACGTCGCAGCAGTGGGCCAAATTCCGGCACCGCAACAACGATATCGCCGCTTTGCTCGTCCGGCAGCGCCAAAAGACGTTCCGCCGATCGGTTCACAAAGGTCACCGTGCCACTTTCATCCAACCCGACCACGCCGGAAGCCACCGAGGACAGCACTGAATCAAACAGCCGGCGACGGCGCTCGATCTGGCGATTATTTTCCAGCAATGTATCGCGTTGCCCCTTGAGCTGGCGCGTCATTTGGTTGAAATAACGCCCCAACATAGCGATTTCATCATCGCCATCTTCCTCAATGACCTGCACATCCAGATCACCCGTGCCCGCCTGTTGCGCCGCCGCTGCCAACCGTCCGACAGGGCGCGAAAGTCGCTCGGCAAACCACAGACCAAACCAGATCGCCGCCAAGATCAGGATCACCGCAAAACCGATATACAGCAGGCCAAATTCAAACAGAATTTTGCCGCGCTCGCTTTCGAGTTGGTGATACAGAATGGCGGTTTCTTTGGTGTCATCCAGCAGGTTCAGCAGGTCGCCATCAACATTGCGAGACACATATAAATAACGGTCAACAAAGGCCTCAAGTCGAACCAGCGCCCTAAATTCATTATTGTCCCAATCTTGAATAATCACGATTTCGCCCAGATCGGCAGCGGTAATATGACCCCGTGTTGGTTCCTCAAAATCAAACAAATAAGAGCGCTCGCCACGCGCCCGCAACTGGCGAGCTCCATCAATCACATAGGCCTCGCGCAGGCCGCGCTGGATTCGGAGCTGTCCCAGGGTCAACAGTTCGCGCAGATTGCCGTCATTCATGAAAAACGTCGCATTTCGAGCCAAATTCAGGTGGGCGGCCAGCGCTTTGGTGTCCTCGATCAGATCACGGCGATGCTCGTTCTGGTAAGATTCAGCGGCAGCCAGCGAGGAGCCGACCACTTGGCGTACCCGCTCCGAAAACCACCCCTCAAGCCCGACATTCACCGTCAAAACGGCAAACACCGCCACCAAAATTGTCGGAAACAAGGCCACCAGCGCGAACACACCCGTCAGCCGCAAATGCAGCCGCGATCCGGCCGAACGGGCGCGGCGCGCCGAAATCATCCGCGCCACCCGCTGCAACACCAGCGCCGCAACAACAATAATATAGACAACATCCGCCAGCAAAATCAGGCGCAAACTGGGGGCCGACGCGCTTTTATCCAGCGGGCCAAGTACAATAAACGTCGCAATCGCCAAAACCGGCCCAAGAATCACCAAGCTTAAAGTGGCTGCGTTTTGCACGCGGCGTTGGCGCCGCAGACGGCTTAGTTTTTCAAATGTTGCACTTTTAACAGGGCCTGCCACCTGTTTGCCCACTTTCCTCTGTGTCGCAATCGCGACGAACCACCATATATCGTGACCTCGTTTAGGCTGATGCCATTGGGCCACGCTTGATGTTGCTCTTTTACATCATTTTGCGTCGCCGTGTCACGCGAATATCCTGTTCAGATATTTTCTTTCGCAGGGTATTGCGGTTGATGCCCAAAAGATCGGCGCATTTGGCCTGATTTCCACCGGTGGCTTGCAGCGAAATTTCCAACAATGGCCGCTCCATTTCCCGCAAAATCCGCGCATACAGACCGGGCGGCGGCAAGGCCTCGCCGTGCAGATCAAAATAGCGCTGTAAATGCCGCTCAATCGAGGCCGACAGCTTATCACCTTGCCCGTTCTCGGCGGCAGGCTCAATAGCGGGTTGGCCTCCCAGCGCTTGCTCAACCTCGGCGCGGCTGATTTCAATTTGCCCGCTGGTGGCGACCAACCGGCGTAAACAATTTTCAAGTTGGCGCACATTGCCGGGCCATGTGTAGGCTTGCACCAATTTTTTGGCCTGCTCCGACAGGTGGTGAACATTTTCAGTGCCGTCCTGACGGCGACCCAGAAAAAACGCCGCCAGCAATCCGATATCTTCAATCCGGTCGCGCAGCGCAGGCACCACCAGATTGATGCCATTCAGACGGTAATAAAGATCTTGCCGAAAGCCGCCACTCTCCATCAAACCAGATAAATTCACTTGTGATGTGGCCATGATCCGCGGCGCATTATCCCCCAACTGATCCAGCATACGCACCGCTTTCGCCTGAACTTCAAGGTCTAGATCACCAACTTCGTCAATCACCAGCGTGCCAGATGCCGCCCGACTTAAAATCTGCTCAACCGCATCAGGCCCCGCAAAATCAGCGGCGCTGAACACCTTGAACGGCTTGGCACGCCGGTCACTAAAGTCATGGATGATGCGCGCGATCAGTGATTTTCCGGTGCCGCTTTCGCCGTTGATCAGCACCGGCAGATCCGTGTTGATGATGCGGGCAATCAGACGATACAAATCCTGCATCACACCGGTGCGCCCCACCAAAGGCAGATCATCCAGCGTCTCGACTGCCGGGCTTGCCAGCGGTTGTATCTGCGGCTGTCTATGGGGTTGCAAAGCCAACGCCTTGGCGGATCGTTTCATCAAATCTGGCAGATCAAACGGCTTTGGCAAGTAGTCAAACGCCTTGGCCTCGGTGGCTTTGATCGTGGTCATAATGGTGTTTTGCGCCGAGATCACGATCACCGGCAAATTGGCGCGCAATTCAGAAATTTTTGGCAACATTTCCAGCCCGTTGCCATCGGGCATCATCACATCCGTAATCACCAGATCGCCCATCCCCTCAGAGATCCAGCGCATCAGTGTCACCAAGGAGGACGTCGCATGTACCTTGCAGCCCGCCCGCATGAACGCTTGGGTTAAAACCGTGCGAATTGTGCGGTCATCATCCGCAATCAGAACTGTGCCGTCCATCTGTTATGTTCCTTTGCGTCTGGGGACTTTGGGGGATCTGGGGGCCTCGGGCAGCGAAATACGAAATTCCGTGCGTCCAGGCCTTGAGGTCACCGAGATCTGACCCTCATGTTCAGCAATGATTTTCGAAACCAGCGCCAAGCCAAGTCCGGTGCCGTTTTCGCGCCCTGAAACGAACGGGTCAAACACCTGATCGGCAATGTCTGGCGGCAGGCCCGGTCCATCATCAATAATCCGGATTAAAATCGGCAAGGCTGCATCGCTGCCATCAGAGCGACGCAGGCGATGACTGTTGTCAAACGAGGTGTGAATGCGGATTTCGCCCACCGATTTACCCCCCGTTACGTCACCTGTATTTTCGGCAGCTTGGGCCGCATTTGCCAGCAGGTTGGTCACCACCTGTATCAGCTGATCGGCATCCGCCCATGTGTCTGGCAAGGAGGGGTCATATTCCTGAATGATCCGCATATTGGCGGCAATTCCCAGCCGCGCCGACTTGCGGGCCCGATCCACAACATCATGGATATTGACCGCCACCCGCCTCGGAGGGCTGAGGTCGCCGAATTGTTCAACCTGATCCAGAAGTGATACAATGCGCCGCGCCTCTGATACAATAAGGTCAGTAATTTCAAGGTCTTGCGCAGGCAAGCTCATGGCAAGCAACTGGGCAGCACCGGTGATGCCTGCCAGCGGATTCTTGATCTCGTGGGCCAGCATTTCAGCCATGCCAATCGCCGATCTGACCGCTGATCTTGAGGCGGTTTTCTGACTGGCCCCTTTTAGGTTTTGCAGCGGCGAAATCATCAGCAACACTTGCGGATCATCTCGCGACATCGGCGCAATCTGGATATTGCACAGGATTATTTCGGCACCCATCGCCCGCCCACCAATCTGGCCACCGATTTGGCCGACTTCGGCCTCATTGATGAACAGCGGGCTTTGGCTTTGGCGCACCCTTTCAAATGAACTTTCCAACGGGCTAAACACATTGATCAGATCAACACAGCGCATCCCGACTAAAGATTTGGCCGAGGTATTCATGAAATCTTCAGCGGCTTGATTGGCCGCTGAAATCCGGTTGTCACCCTCGATTAGAAAGGCCGGATTTGGCAGCGCATTCCACAGGTTTTCAAAATTCATGCGGCCACCTGTTGTGAGCGCAACGCATCCGGCAAAAGGCGCAGAACCGCCGCCGGATCACGCTCGGTCAAAACCATTTTGCGCAGCTCAGGCCCACAGCCCGCCCCATCCATAAACCAGCCCAAATGTTTGCGCGCCACACGACTGCCAAGAGTGGGACCATAAAACGCCAGCATGTCCTCATAGTGGCTCGCGACCAGATCAACCAGCGCAGCGCCCGTAGGAATTTCAGGCGGTGTTGTTCCGTAAATTTCCGCGGCAACCTGCGCCAATTTCCAAGGCGCACCTTGGGCGCCACGCCCGATCATCACGCCGTCAGCCCCCGACTGCTTCAGCGCGGATTTGGCACTGGTCGCATCAATGATGTCGCCATTGGCGATCACCGGAATTTCAACCGCGTCTTTCACCGCCGCAATCGCCGCCCAGTCAGCGTGGCCTTTGTAAAACTGACAGCGGGTGCGGCCATGAATGGTGATCATCTGGATGCCGGCAGCCTCAGCTCGTTTGGCCAAATCAGGCGCATTCAGGGTGGCATCATCCCACCCAAGGCGGGTTTTTAACGTCACCGGAACATCGACGGCCTCGACCACCGCCTCGATCAAACGCAACGCATGGTCCAGATCGCGCATTAAGGCGGACCCAGAGTAGCCATTTACCACCTTTTTGGCGGGGCAGCCCATGTTGATATCAATGATCCGCGCGCCATTTCCGGCCACCATGCGGGCGGCCTCAGCCATTGGCCGTTCCTCGCGTCCGGCCAGCTGCACGGCGGTGTTGGTCTCGTTCAAGCCAAGCTCAGCGCGCTCCAGAACCCCGGGTTTGCCCGTGAGGATTTCGTGGCTGGCGACCATCTCGCTCACCACCAATCCGGCGCCAAAGCGCGATACCATGCGGCGAAACGGTAAATCGGTGATTCCGGCCAGTGGGGCCAGAAAAACCGCGTGATCCAACTGGATGCCTGCCAGTTTTATAGTCAAATGCCTAATCCTTGTGCAGTTACCCCTGATTAGCGGTGACTTGGATGAAAGGCAATTGACCATATCGACTTGGCCCCACCAAAATCTTTGAAAGGTTTTGCATAAGAATTATTCAACAATTCTGACGACACCTTGTCAGTGGCGGCGCAAAAACCTAAACCAATGCCATGACAACAACAACCGCCATCATCGTCGCCGCCGGGCGTGGCCTTCGGGCCGGAGGGGAAATCCCCAAGCAGTTCCAGCTCTTGCAGGGACGCTGCATTCTGGAGCGCACGATTGCTGCTTTTGCCAATCATGCCGACATTCAAAAGATCATTCTGGTGGTCAATCCCGCCGATGATGATCTGTTGGCCAAGCTGGATTTGAGCGCGGTGCAAACCGTGCATGGTGGCGACAGTCGCGATGCTTCGGTGCAGGCCGGTTTGAGCGCGGCGCATGGTGCAGATAACGTGCTGATCCATGATGGCGCACGGCCTTTGGTCTCGGCGCGGATGATCAGTGAGGTGATTGCCGCGCTGAAAACCCACGCCGGTGCCGCCCCCGCCCTTGCGATCACCGATGCGCTGTGGCGCGGCGCGGCTGGAAAAGTTATCGCCCCGCACCCCCGCGAAAACCTGTTTCGCGCCCAAACCCCACAAGGCTTTCACCTGAAAGATATCATTGCGGCCCACGCCGCTCACAGCGGTGGTACAGCTTATAACGGCAATGCGGCGGATGATGTCGAGGTCGCTTTGGCGCATGGTTTGGATGTGAAAATCATCACCGGCGACGAGGCCAACATGAAAATCACCCACGCCAGCGATTTTGCACGCGCAGAACAGTTGGCCGAACACCTATTGGAGCGCGATATGGATATACGGTTGGGCAACGGCTTTGATGTGCACCGGTTTTGTGCCGGCGATCAGGTGATGCTATGTGGCATTTCGGTGCCGCACAGCCACGGGTTGGATGGTCATTCTGACGCCGATGTTGGCATGCACGCGGTCACCGATGCGATTTACGGCGCGCTGGCGATGGGCGACATTGGCCAGCATTTTCCGCCGTCAGATCCACAGTGGAAAGGCGCTGCCTCGGAGATTTTTCTGCGACATGCCGTTAAGCTGGCCCGTGACTATGGTTTCAGCATTTCCAACGTCGATTGTACGCTGATTTGCGAGATGCCGAAAATTGGCCCACATGCGGTGACGATGCGCGTTGAAATGGCGCGGATTATGAGCATGGAGATGGAGCGTGTCAGCGTCAAGGCCACCACCTCGGAGCGGTTGGGCTTCACCGGCCGTGGCGAGGGCATTGCCTCAATCGCAACTGTAACTTTGGTGAAATCATGAGCAAACTGATCGCAACGTTTTTCTATGTCGGATTGATCCGCCCTGCCCCCGGCACTTGGGGCTCGGCTGCGGCCATTCCAGTTGGCTATCTGATCCATGTCGCAGGTGGTTTTCCGGCGCTGCTGGCGGCCACAATCGCGGTGTTTTTCATCGGCTGGTGGGCCACCATTCAGCACACCCGCGGCAAGGAAGACCATGATCCCAGCGAGATCGTCATTGACGAGGTGGCGGGCATGTGGATCGCACTATTGCCGCTGTCATGGGGGATGTGGTTTATGGACAAAGACCCATGGCTGTTTCCCTACCCCGGCTGGGTCGCCGCGTTTTTGCTGTTCCGGTTGTTTGATATCTGGAAGCCAGGTCCCGTTGGCTGGGCGGATCGTAAACCATCGGCCTTTGGGGTGATGTTTGACGATGTGATCGCCGGTGTGATGGCGGCGATTGTGGTCATTGCCCTGGCGGTGTTTGCCCATGAGGTTTTAATGTGATTTCCGCGTCTTCGGTTCTGGCTGCATGCCGTTCGGCAAAGCTGACTGTGGCCACAGCTGAAAGTTGCACCGGCGGTATGGTCGCTGCCGCGCTGACCGATGTGGCCGGATCATCCGATGTGTTTTTATGCGGTTTTGTGACCTATTCCAATGACGCCAAACGCGCCATGTTGGGGGTTTCTGAGCAAACGCTGAAAGATCATGGCGCGGTGTCAGAACAGGTCGCGATTGAAATGGCCGAGGGGGCGTTGCGGCACTCAAAGGCGGATTTGGCGGTCTCGATCACCGGCATCGCAGGCCCCGGCAGTGACGGGATAAAACCCGAGGGGCGGGTGTGCTTTTGCGTGGCAAAAACTGGCCACGCGACACGGGTTGAGACCGTCGAGTTTGGGGCCTTGGGGCGCGATCTGGTCCGAAAGGCCGCGCGGGATCATGCTTTGGCCTTGTTGCATGACGCCTGCTCAAAAGCGTCTAGCCTTAAGTTGTAATCCGTCAGGATTGTGGCCCGTACAGCACTTTTGCACGATCCTCAAAAGCGCGCATGGTGCGGCGCATCGCCTCGTTAAACACCACGCCAATCAGCTTTTGCAGAATGATGTTTTTAAATTCGAAATCGACATGGAAACAGACCTCGCAACCGCCGCCATCCTGATCGACAAACGCCCAGTTCGAGGTCAGATATTTGAACGGGCCATCCAGATATTCGGTGACGATGGTTTTGTCGCCCTCGTGCAGCTTAACAGTGCTGCCAAACCGCTCGCGAAACACCTTGAAGGAAATCACCAAATCCGCCTCGAGCAGCTCGTAGTCGCCCACATCCTTGCGCGATCTGATCCGCGCCGCCGATATCCACGGCAGGAATTTAGGATAAGACATCACATCAGCCGCCAGCGCGTACATTTGCGCGGCAGAATACGGCAAGACCTTATTTTCTGACTGGGTCGGCATTTTATCCTAGTCCCTTGTGGCGATTCTGTGCCATTAAGTATGTTCAGCAGGTTAATTCAAGGACCCAACCATGCCAACGCGACCCTATGTCATAGAAGAGATGATTTCGGCCAAAACCATTGCCGCTCGTATCGAGGATCTGTCCCGCGAAATCCATGACACATTCAAGGACACCGACAAGCTGATTGTGGTCGGGCTGCTGCGTGGATCATTTGTGTTTATCGCTGATCTGGTGCGCGAGCTGGACCTGCCGGTCGAGGTGGATTTTTTAGAGGCCACCTCTTACGGTGACAGCACAGAATCCAGTCGCGAAGTGCGGATCATGAAAGATTTACGGGGTCAAATCGGCGGCCGAGATGTGTTATTGGTCGAAGATATTGTCGACACTGGCTTCACCTTGAAACATGTGGTTGGATTGCTGAACGCACGCAAACCCGCACGGTTGAAAACCATTGCTCTGCTGAACAAACAAGCGCGCCGCGAAGTTGACATCACCGCCGATTTTATTGGCTTTGAAATCCCTGATGAATTTGTCGTTGGCTACGGCATTGACTTTGCACAAAGAAACCGCAACCTGCCCTATATCGGCAAGGTGCGTTTCACCGAAGAATGAACCTGCGTCATCTTTTGCGGATGTCCAAATGGGCCCGCAATCCCCCCAGTGAGAAAAAGGTCAAACTGGTGATCGGCATCGTTATGATCTGCCTGATCCTGTTTGCAATTGAACGCTGGATCGGGGTGCCGGACTGGCTGCAGATGACGCCACAGCGCCGCGGCTGGATCCCGAGTTAATTGCGCCACCCCAACACATTGGCCTCGATTTTGCTCAGCACGAAACTCAGCGAAACCCCGAGGATCGACAGGATGGTGACACCGGCAAACAACCGCTCCAGATCATAAAGCGCACCGGCTTGCAGGATGTAGGCCCCGATGCCGTATTCCGCGCCAATCATCTCGGCTGCGGTCAACAAAATGATCGCAATCGCCAGTGAAATCCGCAAGCCAGACAGAATGCCAGGCATCGCGCCGGGCAGCACAATTTTGCGGATAATACTGGCGCGAGTCAGCCCAAAACTCTGGCCCATCCGGATCAAAGTGCGGTCAACATTGTCCACCGCGCCATAGGTCGCAACCACAGTCGGGGTGAAGGTGCCAAAGGCGATCAGCGCGTATTTTGACACCTCGTCAATGCCAAACCAGATCACAAACAGCGGCAACAGTGCGATCTTTGGAATCGGGAACAAAGCCGCCACCAGCGGCACCAATCCGGCCCGCATATAGCTGGACAAGCCGATGCCAACCCCGATCAAAACTCCAAATCCGGCGCCCAAAAATGCACCAACTGCCAAACGGCCCAGCGACAGGCTCAGATGGGTCCAAAGCAGACCAGAGGCCGCTAATTCATACAGGGTGCGCACCACATCAGAGGGGCGCGGCAGGGATAGATTGGTGATCCAGCCGGATCGTGTGCCCCATTCAGCGAGCAATAACAAGGAGATGAACACAACAAGCCCAACACCACGAATGCGTTTGGGACGGAACCCGCCGCCACGATAAGGGACCCGTTTGCTCATGTAATCAACTCCTGATCAGCCGCTTCAGCCTCGTCACGCATCAGGTTCCACAGCTCTTGCTCAATCTTGGCCAGCGCGACGATCTTGCAGTGGCATATCAATGTCGATCACTTTTCGGATCCGCCCCGGACGGCGCGACAGCACCACAATCCGGTGGCCCAGCCGCACGGCCTCGGCCAGATTATGGGTGACATAGACGGCGGTGAACGGTTGGCGCAGCCAAATGCCGACCAGATCATCCATCAATAATTCGCGGGTTTGGGCGTCCAACGCCGACAGGGGTTCGTCCATCAACCAAACTGCAGGGCGCACCGCAAGGGCGCGCGCAATCGCCACCCGCTGCTTCATGCCGCCCGACAGGTTTTTCGGCAGCGCATCGGCAAAATCCGCCAGTTTGGTGCGGGATAAAACATCTTTGATGATGCGATCCATCTCGGGTTTGCCCAGCCCGTGATCCTCCAGAACCAGCCGCACATTGCCATCCACAGTGCGCCAAGGCAGCAGTGCAAAGTCTTGAAATGCAAAGGTAAACGGGTTTAGACTGTCGGCTGGTGGTTCAGACAATTGCAGCACCTGCCCCGATGTCGGAAGCTCCAGCCCGCCAATAAATCGCAGCAAGGTGGATTTACCACAGCCAGACGGGCCAACCACGCAAATGATGCGACCGGTCGGGATCTCCAGATTAATATCTTCAAGCACCTCAATTGGCGGTGGGCTCAACTGATCGATGCAACACACTGAGCAAACTTCTCTGCTGGCGTTTGGTATTGCAAGGTCTTTCGGGGGCGCTCGTTAAGCTGTCGTGCAATTGCACTGAGTTTGGCTTGAGAATGGACTGATAGGTCCGTTCCGCGCGGCAAATATTGTCTAAGCAACCTGTTGGTATTCTCGTTAGATCCGCGCTGCCACGGCGATTGCGGATCACAGAAGTAGACCTCGACATCTGTGGCCATCGTCAGGCGCGCATGATCAGCCAGCTCTTTTCCACGGTCCCAAGTTAGAGATTTATAGAGTTCCCGAGGCAACCTTTGCGACGATTTAATCAATCAA
>JPUR01000171.1 GCA_001321835.1 Marinosulfonomonas sp. PRT-SC04 | reverse complement strand
CTCCATCTTTTCCTAAAGATTAAAGTGTTGCGTCCACCTGTTGAAACCACCACACATTGCGTTTCCCCTAACATTTATTTTATACAGAATAGATAAACTTATACTGACCAGACAAGCTTTGGCCCAAACTCTAGCACAAGGCCTACCCCTTAACTATAGAGTACCCTAGCGCTCTCCTCACCGTTAGGAAACCGTTTTTCTGCGGCTCCCTCCCCATAACGGAAACAGTCAGCTGATTTGGGAAAGATTACCTCGCCAAACCCACCCTGAACTTAAAAGGTTAATAGTGCTGCCCGATTTATTCCGCCGTTTTATTATAAGATGAGCAGCTCGCCCCCCAGCGAATTGGCTTCGCTGCGGGTGATTCTTACGGAATATATCTCGCCGACATTCAGCTTTGGCCCAACCGCTGGCTCATCAATATGAACCGCATGCAAATGCTGGCTCTTGCCGATCATCTGGCCCGCCATCCGGCCTTTTTTCTCAACCAAGACCTGAACCGTTTTGCCAACCATCGACTCTTGCAAGGCGCGCTGCTGGCTGGTTAACAAGCTCTGCAACCGCTGCAGCCGTTCATTGGCCACATCGGCATCCACAAAGCTGCGCTCGGCAGCAGGTGTGCCAGGGCGCGCGGAATATTTAAACGAATAGGCTTGGCCGTAGTTAACTTCGCGGATCAAATCCATCGTCGCCTCAAAATCCGCATCATCCTCGCCGGGGAAGCCAACGATAAAATCACCCGAAATCAGGATGTCAGGACAGGCATCGCGAAAACGCTCGATCAGCCGGATATAATGTTCGGCGGTGTGCTGGCGGTTCATGCCTTTCAGCACCTTGTCACTGCCCGATTGCACCGGCAAATGCAGGTATGGCATCAGCTTGTCACACTCACCATGCGCTGCGATCAGATCATCGGACATGTCATTGGGATGGCTGGTGGTGAAGCGAATGCGCTCCAGCCCGTCGATGTCATTCAACGCCCAGATCAGCCGCGTCAGACCCCAACCATCACCGCCATGATAGGCGTTCACATTCTGGCCCAGCAGGTTGATTTCACGCACCCCGCGCTCGACCAAATCCTGTGCTTCACGGATGATGCGCTCAGGCGGGCGCGACACTTCGGCCCCACGGGTATACGGCACCACACAAAAGGCGCAAAACTTGTCGCAGCCCTCTTGGACCGTTAAAAACGCCGAGGGCGCGCGCTTGGGCTTTGGGCGATCCGGCAGATGATCGAATTTATCCTCTTCGGGGAAATCCGTATCCAGTGCTTTTTCGCCCGCATCAACCAGCTTCATCATCACCGGCAGCCGGTGATAGGTTTGCGGCCCGACCACCAGATCGACCATCGGCTGACGGCGCATAATCTCAGCCCCCTCGGCCTGCGCCACACATCCGGCCACGCCGATTTTCAGATCAGGGTTGGCATCTTTGAAAACCTTATAGCGCCCCAGCTCGGAGTAAATCTTCTCGGCCGCTTTTTCCCGAATGTGACAGGTGTTCAGCAGAATCATATCAGCCCCGTCCGGCGCATCGACCTGCTCATAACCAGAGGTGCCCAGCACCTCGGCCATGCGTTCGCTGTCGTAGACATTCATCTGACAGCCATAAGTTTTAATATAAAGCTTCTTTTTATCTGACATCGGGGCCACCACATTTCCTGTATTTCAGCCGCACATCTACACAAGGATACCAAGGCTTGCAATGAACCGCGAATTAACCGATTTTAGACTACACAACAGGTGAGCAATACAAAATAAGAATGCGGGCAGTATAATGCGATATAATGATTTGGCAGATTTCCATACAAACGGCTCCGAAACGCTGAAACGCGGACCGGTGGCGCTTATTCTGGTCGAGGATCTGGTCGAGGTCGACACCTGCATCCGCCATCACATGCAGCTTGGCTTTGCCTCGGTGCTGGTGTTTGCGCCAGATGAATTGGAACTGCCGGAAAAGCTGGAAAAACAAATCCACCGGATTTCTTATGACATGTCCACCGACGCGGCGATGGAAACGGTGATCAACAGCATCATCAATGCCGCACCTGATATCTGGCTCTATTACTGCTTTAACGCCGAATACCTGTTCTACCCCTTCAGCGAGACCCGCAGCGTTGGCGAAATGATCGCCTTTAGCACCGAGGAGCGCCGCACCAGCATCCTGAGCTATGTGATTGACCTTTACGCCGGTGATCTGGGCGACTTCCCCGACGCGGTGTCACTTGAGGACGCGCATCTGGATAAATCCGGCTACTACGCCTTGGCCCGCGCGGGAACGGACAGCGACACGGGGCCAAAAGAGCGCCAACTGGATTTCTTTGGCGGTCTGCGTTGGCGGTTCGAGGAACATATTCCAGCGGCACGGCGTAAAATTGACCGTGTGGCGCTGTTTCGCAGCAAAAAAAGGGCTAAAAATTCGCGCGGACCACACTTTTAATGACGAGGAATACAACACCTATTCCTGCGAATGGCACCACAACATCACCGCCGCGATTTGCTCATTCCGCACCGCCAAAGCGCTGAAACGCAATCCGGGATCAACCTTTGATATCGAAACTTTTCGCTGGCACAATTCGACCGAATTCGAATGGCACTCGCAGCAATTGCTGGATTTAGGTCTGATGGAACCGGGGCAGTGGTTTTAGGTAAATGACTATTGGCGGGGGGCTGTCCCTAAAGAGAACTCTTTACCATTTTCCGGCCTTAGCTGCTAATGTCCGCTTTGTGCGGTGGGCTCAACTGATCGATGCAACACACTGAGCAAACTTCTCTGCTGGCGTTTGGTATTGCAAGGTCTTTCGGGGGCGCTCGTTAAGCTGTCGTGCAATTGCACTGAGTTTGGCTTGAGAATGGACTGATAGGTCCGTTCCGCGCGGCAAATATTGTCTAAGCAACCTGTTGGTATTCTCGTTAGATCCGCGCTGCCACGGCGATTGCGGATCACAGAAGTAGACCTCGACATCTGTGGCCATCGTCAGGCGCGCATGATCAGCCAGCTCTTTTCCACGGTCCCAAGTTAGAGATTTATAGAGTTCCCGAGGCAACCTTTGCGACGATTTAATCAATCAA
>JPUR01000170.1 GCA_001321835.1 Marinosulfonomonas sp. PRT-SC04 | reverse complement strand
ACGCCAGCAGAGAAGTTTGCTCAGTGTGTTGCATCGATCAGTTGAGCCCACCGCACAAAGCGGACATTAGCAGCTAAGGCCGGAAAATGGTAAAGAGTTCTCTTTAGGGACAGCCCCCCGCCAATAGTCATTTACCTAAAACCACTGCCCCGGTTCCATCAGACCTAAATCCAGCAATTGCTGCGAGTGCCATTCGAATTCGGTCGAATTGTGCCAGCGAAAAGTTTCGATATCAAAGGTTGATCCCGGATTGCGTTTCAGCGCTTTGGCGGTGCGGAATGAGCAAATCGCGGCGGTGAATGATGATTGCTGCCGTGAGAACCTGTGTTTGATGGCGGACACCAGCATCTCGGGCGCTCGGGTTGCGCGGGAACTGGATGCGCTTGTGCGCGTCTATGGAACGCCCGCCTGCATCGTCAGTGACAACGGCACAGAGTTCACCAGCCGGGCGATCTTGAAATGGGCTGGTGATAACGGCGTTGATTGGCATTACATTGATCCCGGAAAGCCTCAGCAGAATGGCTTTATCGAGAGCTTCAACGGCAGCCTGCGTGATGAACTACTAAACGAAGAAATCTTTGACAGCTTGGATGATGCCCGTCGCAAGTTGGCGCTGTGGCGATACGACTATAATCACGTCAGGCCCCATTCATCGCTCGGCAACAAAACACCCGCAGAAGCACGTCGCGCGCTTGAGCAATTTGAGGGCTCCACACAAGACGCGCTTGCCCAAAACGAA
>JPUR01000169.1 GCA_001321835.1 Marinosulfonomonas sp. PRT-SC04 | reverse complement strand
GGCAAAAGCCCCTTGGCATTTGAACGAAAGGCCGCATAAATGAGTTGAGAGACCGGAACACTAGCGCGACAAGACCATCATTGCTGATACATTAGATGAGATGCGTACACTTGCCCTTAATCTGCAAGGACAGCTGACCTGCACAATCCATATTGATGATGAAGATATCACCGAAGCTGCCACCTTCATGCCAATTCTTGAACGCAAAGCAGGCCGCGTTTTGGCCAATGGATTTCCAACGGGCGTTGAGGTGAGCGATACGATGGTTCACGGCGGCCCATATCCGGCATCAACCAACTTTGGGGCGACCTCGGTTGGAACGCTTTCAATCCGACGCTTCTTGCGCCCTGTTTGCTATCAAAACATACCTGATGCGCTACTGCCCAAAGACCTTAACCCAAAGCAGGCATAAACCAGCGTTGTTGCATGGATCGGGTTGGGTCTGATACGGAAGTATTCTGTTTCATTC
>JPUR01000168.1 GCA_001321835.1 Marinosulfonomonas sp. PRT-SC04 | reverse complement strand
ACGATCCGTGGCTTTTGGCAGGTTTTCGTCAATTTTGGCAAGGACGGCATCTAGGGGGGATTGGGCGTTCATTTGCGTGCTCCTGTTGTGGCGTGTTATCCAACACTTATCAGGCGTTGGCGGCGTGTCTATAGGGACTGGTCAGCCAAGGCATTGCACGGTAAGAATTTTTACAAACAACCGGAGACGACATTATGAGAAAATCATTCGCAATACTGGCCTTTTCTATTTTTGCCAGCTTTGGTGCCAACGCGGGTTTTGCCCAGTCCGATGTGCTAGACGGCAAGGCGGCCAAAAAAATGCTGTTCTCGCATAGAGGGTCTGATTTTGTGATCCGGCCGCAGGATTTTATGGGGGACGCTGATGTCTCGTTGCTCAACCTGATGGCCAATATGAAGGAATTCAAATCGGTGTTGTATTACGGGGCGATCGCGGCCTCGCCCAAGGACGGGTTGACCCATAAGGCAACGATCGCAACCTCGAATCATCACACGCCAGAAGCGGCCAATCGGGCTGCGCTTAAGGAATGTAACAGCATGCGCAAGGCGGCGGTGCGCTGTGTTGTGGTGGCGCAGATTTTGCCGAAGAAATACAGCGAAGGCGCATTTTCCCTGTCGGCCAGCGCCACGGCGGCCTTTAAGAAAACCTATCTGCGTGGCAAGGGCCTCAAAGCCTTGGCCATTTCGCCGACCCTCGGCAGCTATGGGGTCTTCAAGGGCGAAGATGCGGCGACGGCAGCCTTGGCGGCTTGCAGTGCAGATGGCGCCACCGATTGTGTGGTCGTTGTGCAGGACTAAATTGCGGTAGCGGCATTTTGTAACCTGTTACATACTTATATCGGCATATAATGTGTCGATATACACGGCGCGGGGATGATTCTGATGCTGCCTCGGGGATATCAAGGAGACTATGGTGGACTATACAGCCAAACTGGATGAAAGCCTGCAACGTTTGCACGACGAGGGGCGTTACCGCACCTTCATCGACATTGAACGGCGCAAAGGCGCGTTTCCGCATGCGATCTGGCGTCGGCCCGATGGGCAGACACGCGAAATTACGGTTTGGTGTGGCAATGATTATCTGGGCATGGGGCAACACCCGCATGTTTTAGAAGCGATGCACGAGGCTTTGAATGCGGCGGGGGCTGGCTCTGGTGGCACCCGCAATATTTCCGGCACCACAGTGTACCATAAACGGCTCGAGGCCGAGCTGGCCGATCTGCATAAAAAAGAAACGGCGCTGGTTTTTACCTCGGCCTATATCGCCAATGACGCGACGCTTTCGACCCTGCCACGGCTGTTCCCCGGCTTGGTGATCTTGTCGGATGAATTGAACCATGCCTCGATGATCCAAGGCATCCGTAACGGGCGCGGCGCTAAGAAAGTCTGGCGTCACAATGATGTGGCGCATCTGCGTGAACTGCTTGAAGAACTTGAGCCGGGCCAGCCCTGCGTGATTGCCTTTGAGTCGATCTATTCGATGGATGGTGACTTTGGCCCAATTGAACAAGTGCTTGATCTGGCAGATGAATTCAATGCGCTGACCTATATTGATGAGGTGCATGCCGTGGGCATGTATGGCCCACATGGCGGTGGCGTGGCCGAGCGTGACGGGCTGATGGACCGGATTGATATCATCAACGGCACCTTGGGTAAGGCATATGGCGTGATGGGCGGCTACATCGCCACCTCGGCCAAAATGGCCGACGCGATCCGTTCTTATGCACCGGGTTTTATCTTCACCACCAGCTTGCCACCGGCGGTGGCGGCAGGGGCGGCGGCGTCTGTGAAACACCTGAAGACCGACCCGCATTTGCGCGCGCTTCAGCAAACGCAGGCGCAAATTCTCAAGGATCGTTTGAAGGCGCTTGGCCTGCCGATCATTGATCACGGCACCCATATTGTGCCGCTGCATGTCGGCGATCCGGTGAAGTGTAAAATGCTGTCAGATCGTTTGCTTGAGGATTACGGCATCTACGTTCAGCCGATCAATTTCCCCACCGTGCCACGCGGCACCGAACGGTTGCGGTTCACCCCATCTCCCGTGCATGGGCCCGAGGATATCGACAAGCTGGTTTCGGCGCTGGATGATCTATGGTCGCAATGTGCGCTGAATCGTGCCGAGTTATACGGCTAGCATGCTGTAAACGTGCAATATTGGTTGTTCTATGTTAAGCATTGGGCGATAGATTGGCACAGATCGAATCGTCAATCACATTGGGGATGATTTAGTGATAGTGAGGCAGGGTGAATGATCAGGCGTATGTTCTCGTCTAAAAAGGTAGAAGCCGAGGTTGTCAGCGGCTTTGACTCCTATGATCTTCATCTGGGTGATGTGATGCGCGGTGAGCGTGCCACCCTTGGAAAATCTTTGCTAGATGTGCAACGCGAACTGAAAATCAAAGCCTCTTTTATTGCCGCGATCGAAAATTCCGACCCCGACGCCTTTGATTCTCCCAGCTTTATTGCCGGTTACGTGCGCTCTTATGCGCGCTATCTGGGGTTGGATCCAGAATGGGCTTTTCAAGAATTCTGCAAAGAAAGCGATTACCAAACCGCGCATGGCATGTCGTCGGAGGCCTCAAGTGGTGCCCTGACCGCCGCCAAAGCTGCCCCGCGCGAACGTCTGGACCCGCTGTCAGACCCGAATGCAGCTTTTGTGCCGCAGCAGGACACAATGTTTGGCCATATCGAGCCTGGCGCTATTGGTTCGGTGTTGGTTTTGGTCGCGCTGATCGCGGGCATCGGCTACGGGGGCTGGTCGGTGTTGCAAGAGGTGCAGCGCGTGCAATTTGCGCCGGTCGAACAATCGCCAAACGTCACAGCCTCGGTTGACCCGCTGGCCGCCAGCGATGATGTGCTGGCCGCGCTTGATCAAACCTCGGGTTTTGTTGCGCCGCCTCCGGATGCGCTGGATCGTCTGTACCGCCCAAAAGCGCTGGATGTGCCGGTGATGGTGGCGCGCGATGGGCCGATTTCGGCGTTGAACCCTCAAAGGTTTGGCGCACTTGCAGCGGATGATGCCCTGAACGGGGCTGACCTGCGCCGCGTGATGGCGGGGCTTGAGACGCCTGAGTTATTTGAGAGCACCAATACGGGCTTGGTTCAAGTGCTCACAGATGGGGTGCCCGAAGTATCGATCTTTGCAATCAATCCGGCGTGGGTTCGGGTGACGTCGGCAGATGGCACCGTGATCTTTGAAAAGGTGCTGGATGCGGGCGAAAAATTCGTGCTGCCAAAAACCGAAGAGCCACCAACCCTGCGCACCGGCTACGCGGGCACCGTTTATTTCGCGGTCAACGGCAAGACCTACGGCCCGGCGGGCGAGGGCGCCTCTGTGGTTAGTAAAATCGCCTTGGGCGAGGCAGATATCATCGATAACTTCCAGTTGGCCGACCTGAGCACCGCTCCGGCGTTGGCCAAAGTCGTTGCGGCCCTCTCGGCGGCATCCGACGAATAGTCCGCGCCTTAGCCAGATCAACATTGGTGCCTATTTAATCTCAAGAGCATATCCGATTTTAGTGCATTCCTTTCGTTTGATCGATGTGGCACACTGGAATTCGACCCAGACTGGCTCTGGATATATTTTAAAACGGCCCATAAAGGCATGATAAATGACGCATAATCCGATCCGTCCATGGCGCAATATCGAGCGCCGCAAGTCCCGTGTCATCCATGTTGGCAATGTGCCGATTGGCGGCGATTCTCCGATTGCTGTGCAAACCATGACCAACACCCTGACATCGGACGCCAGTGCCACCATCAAACAGATTCAGGCTTGCGTTGAGGCGGGCGCTGACATCGTGCGGGTTTCGGTGCCGGATGTGGCGTCCTCTGCCGCGCTGAAAGAAATAGTTGCCGAAAGCTCGGTGCCAATCGTCGCTGATATTCACTTCCACTATAAACGTGCCATCGAGGCCGCCGAAGCTGGGGCCGCTTGTCTGCGGATCAACCCCGGCAACATCGGCAAACCCGAGCGGGTGCGCGATGTGATCCAAGCCGCCAAAGATTACGGCTGCTCGATCCGCATTGGAGTGAACGCCGGATCGCTGGAAAAACATTTGCTGGATAAATATGGCGAGCCATGCCCTGATGCGATGGTTGAAAGTGGCCTCGCGCATATCCGGATCCTGCAAGACAATGACTTCCACGAGTTCAAGATTTCGGTCAAAGCGTCTGATGTGTTCATGACGGCAGCCGCCTATCAACTGCTGGCCGATGCGACGGATGCGCCGATCCATTTGGGCGTGACCGAGGCGGGCGGGCTGGTTTCCGGTACGATCAAATCGGCGATTGGGCTGGGCAATCTGTTGTGGGCAGGCATCGGCGACACCATCCGTGTGTCGCTGTCAGCGGACCCTGTTGAAGAGGTCAAAGTCGGCTTTGAAATTCTGAAATCACTGGGCTTGCGGCACCGTGGCGTGAACATCATTTCCTGCCCAAGTTGTGCTCGACAAGGCTTTGACGTGATCAAAGTCGTCGAGACGCTGGAACGCCGTCTGGAGCATATCAAAACCCCGATGTCCCTGAGCATTATCGGCTGTGTGGTGAATGGGCCCGGCGAGGCGCTGATGACCGATGTTGGCTTCACCGGCGGTGGGGCTGGCAGTGGCATGGTCTATCTGGCGGGGGCGCAAAGCCACAAGTTGAGCAATGACGACATGATCGAGCACATCGTTCAACAGGTTGAGGACCGTGCGGTGATTATTGATGCTGAGATCGCGGCTGAAGACGCCAAAGAAAAGGCCGCAAATGGCTGATATAGCAGCGAAAATCACGTCGCTTGGCTTGGTGCTGCCAGAAGCGTCGGTGCTGCCAAAAGATGTGGTGCTGCCGTTTCCAACGGTGTTGCTGCCGTTTCCAACGGTGTTGCTGCGTGGCGAACGGGTATCATGGCCCATTGGAAAGTGACGGCAGATTGGCGGGCCCATTTGGCCAAGTCGGTGTCGATTTGACGGTGGAGCAGGGCTACGATCTGGCCCGCAAAACCGGCCTTGCGATCCTCGGATCACTGGAGCGCGAATTGGGTGATCTGGGCTGCATCACCGCGTGGTGCAAGATTTTTGGCATGGTCAATTGCGCTGCCGGTTTTGGCCAGCAACCCGCTGTGATCAACGGGTTCACTGACCTGATTGTCGAGGTGTTTGGCCAAAAGATTGGCGCGCACACCCGCTCGGCTGTCGGCATGGCCGCGTTGCCGTTTGGCATTGCGGTGGAAATCGAAGCCGAGCTGCTGATCGCGGTTTAATCCTTTGGATTGGCGGCGCGCACCTGCTCGACAATGTCGCGCATATTTTCCAGCGGCAGATAGCCCCGCACCAGTTGATCGCCCATAATAAAGGTCGGGGTGCCGGAAATTTTCAAGGCTTGGCCAAGGGCGCGATTGGCCTGAATGATTTGCATCACCTCGGGGCTGTCCATCTTTGCAATCACCGCATCAGCATCCAGATCAAAGCTGTTGGCCAATTTCACCAAGGCCTCGTTGCTGGGGGCGCCGCGCTTGTTCATCAGGGCGTTGTTAACTTTGCCATAGGCCTCGGGGCCTGACACCATCAATGTGGCCATCGCGAATTTGGCCGAGGTCAGAGAATCTGGTCCTAAAATCGGAAATTCCTTATAGATCAGGCGGATGTTACCATCTGATGCCAGCAGTTCGGCAACTTCGGGGTGAGCCTTTTTGCAATAGCCGCAGTTATAGTCGGCAAACTCGACAATGGTGATGTCGCCGTCCGGATTGCCGCCCACAAACGAGGCCCCGTCGTTGTAAATTGCCTCGGCATTTTGCAGCAACAGGGCGCTGTCACTGGCGGTTTCCTCAACGGCTTGGCGCTCGTCCAGAACAGCGATGGCTTCCAACAACACCTCGGGATTTTCCATCAGATAGGCCCGCACTTCGGCGCGAAACACGTCGCGCTCGGTGTCGGTCATGTCGATGATGTCGGTGGCCAGCGCCGGTGTCATCAAGGCGAGGGGCGCAATCGCGGCATGTAAGATAAATCGTTTCATTGTAGGTTGTTATCTCCGTTTGAGCGCAGTTTTGGCCGCGCGAATGACATCTTGGGCGCGGTTCCAGCCAACCGATCCGCGTGGCAAGAGCCCTGCGGCGCGGGTGGCGTGAAGCCCTGCGTCCTTTAGGCGGCCTTGTATCGCATAACGCTCGGCGGTGGCCAGAGAGGCCATGCCATTATTGCCGGATTTCGCGTAAGCCACCGCCAGATCGCGCATCATGCGCGCATCTTGTGGATCACGCGCACGGGCTTTTTCCAATGCTGCCAGCGCGCGTTTGATGCTGGCGCTGGTGTTTTGGGCCAGCAAGGCGCGGCCATAGCCAGCCAGGATCAACGGCTCGCGCGGGGCCAGCGCCACGGCTTTTGCATAGGCGGCGGCGGCAGGCTTGGCTTGGCGCGATTCCAGTAGAATTTGGCCTTTTAATTCATGGGCATAAGGGTCATTTGGTCGCAGCTTAATCAATGCATTCACCGCCTTTAGTGCCTTTTTAACATTAGGGCTCCGGTGATACGACACCGCCTGCATCATCAAGGCTATATCGTTAAATTTGGTCTTATTGGCCTCGCGCAAACCCCATTTCGGGTTGCGGATAAAGGCACCTAACTTACCCCGAGCCCGAGCATACCAATAGGCCGAATTCGGGTCAGGCGTGCCTTGCGGTTTAAAGGCAGCGGCGTAGCCTTTGACGGCGCGCAAACGGTCGCGCGACAGCGGGTGGGTCAGGGCATATGGGTCGCGCCGTACGGCTGACAGTGCTTCTTGGCCGCGAAAAATATCCAGCACATCAATCATCGCGGCAGGATCAATTCCGGCGCGGGCCATATAACGGGCACCGGACTGATCGGCGGATGATTCCTCGGATCGGGTGTGTGACATTAAAACCCGTTGTGCACTGCTCATGGTGCCCATCGCAATGCCAGCTACCGCCTGACCATCGCCGCCTGCCACTGCCGTTGCCGCTGCCAGCAATAGGCCCAATCCGGCCGCGGTTTTGGCTGATCGCATGTTCAGCAAGCGGCGTGAAATATGCCCGTTGGCGATATGGGCGGCCTCATGCGCAATCACCGCTTGCAGCTCTTCCGGGGTTTTCAGCTTCAGGATCAGGCCGGAATGGATGAACATATGTTGGCTATCGATCACAAAGGCATTCAACGATGAATCCTTAATCACCAGTATTTTGATTTGCCCCGAGTTCAACCCCGCCGCATTCAAAATAGGCTGTGCCAAACGGCGCAAGGCATATTCAATCTCGGCATCACGGATCAAGGTTTGGGCCTGTATCGATGCGGGTAGCCCGCCAAGTGATGCGCCCAAAAATAGCGCCAGAAAAAGAATGCGTTTGATATGGGGGGCTGCCATTGACCTTCATTCCTTGAGTTGGGACAAAGCCCTGAATAATTTACAGTTTGAGAGGGTTGGATGAAAACATCAAGTCGAAGCATTGTTGCTCCCTTTATTGTGATGGATGTGATGGAAGCCGCGCGGGCTGCCGAGGCCGAAGGGCGCCACATTATCCACATGGAAGTTGGCCAACCTGGTACTGCTGTGCCTGCCGCTGCCCGCGCCGCTTTAACCACCGCGATGCAGGATCAGGCGATGGGCTATACCGTGGCTTTGGGCTTGCCTGAGTTGCGGGCGCGAATTGCTCAGCTTTATAAGGAATGGTCCGGTATCACGCTGGATCCGGCCCGAGTGATCGTGACGCCGGGATCGTCTGGTGCGTTCATTTTGGCCTTTACCACGCTGTTTGATGTCGGTGCCAAAGTTGGTCTGGGCGAGCCGGGCTATCCGTCTTATCGCCAAATTTTATCGGCGCTGTCTTTGGAACCGGTTGGCATCCAGACCTCGGCGCAAAACCGCTTGCAGCCAGTGGCCAGTGATTTGGCGGGGCTGGATCTGGACGGCTTGATTGTTGCATCGCCTGCGAATCCATCGGGCACCATGTTGGATCGCGGTGCACTGGAGGGGTTGATTACGGCCTGTGCCGATAAGGGCATCAGTTTTATCTCGGACGAAATTTACCACGGAATTCAATACGAGGACCGTGCAATTTCGGCGCTGGAGATTAGTGATGATGTCTATGTGATCAATTCGTTTTCCAAATATTTTTCGATGACCGGCTGGCGGGTTGGCTGGATGATTGTGCCGCCGGATCATGTGCGGGTGATTGAACGTTTGGCGCAGAACATGTTTATTTGTCCATCGCACGCCTCGCAGATTGTGGCGCTGGAAGCGTTGGAATGTGGTGATGAACTGGATAGAAATATGGTGGTTTACCGTGAAAACCGCCGCTTGATGCTGGAGGGGTTGCCCAAGGCCGGTTTCGATAAAATCGCGCCGCCGGACGGGGCGTTTTACATTTACGCCGATGTGTCAGACATCACCGATGACAGTCGTGCCTTTGCCGCTGAAATACTGGCTGAAGCCGGTGTTGCGGTGACGCCGGGGTTGGATTTTGACTCGGTGCGCGGGGCGGGGACTTTGCGGTTTTCCTATGCGCGGGCGACTGAGGATATCATTGAGGGATTGGTGCGATTGCAGGCGTTCATGGCCAAGCGAAGGGGCGTTTGATGGGGCGAGATGCCTGCTGATGGGGCGAGATGCCTGCGGCGCGGATATTTTTGGAACAAAAATGGGGAAGGTTGTTTTCGAATTGAGAGCTGCGCTGTATAGGTATGGAGCATAGGCGGTTTTAAGATGAGCAGTGTGATACGAATATTTCTGGTGCTTCTTGCACTATACGGCACACTGCACGGCGCGGTGGCGCAGGAGCTGTCGGCTTTGGCGAGGCTGGATCTGAGCCGGTCGTTCATTCGGGATGCGCGGCGCGGTGGTTTGGCGATTGATTTGCACATCACCCAAGCGGTGCCGTACCGTGTGTTCACCTTGGATGATCCGCGACGTTTGGTGGTGGATTTTCGCGAGGTCAACTGGGGTGGAATTTCTGCTGATGCGCTGTTAAGCGGCTCGAATGCATCGGGGGTGCGGTTCGGAGTGTTTCGCCCCGGCTGGTCGCGGATGGTGGTCGATTTGGCGCACCCGTTGGCGGTGCTGGCGGCGGGCATGGTGACCGATCCGAATGATGGTGAGGCCACGGTGCAATTGCGATTGTCGGTTGTGGATGCGGCGCAGTTTTCCGCCAAGGCCGGCACCCCTGACGCTGTGCAATGGGGCCAGCCAGAGGTTGCCGAGTTGCCGAATATGATCCCGCGGCGCAGCGGTGAGGGGCCGTTGGTGGTGGTGCTTGATCCGGGGCATGGCGGGCTTGATCCTGGTGCCGAGCAGGGCGGCGAGAGTGAGGCCGATTTGATCCTGACGTTTGCGCGTGAATTAAAAGAAGTGTTGACGCGGGCTGGTGGGTTTCATGTGGTGATGACCCGTAATGAGGATATATTTGTGCCGCTTGAAATGCGGGTTAGTATTGCGCGTGCAGCTGGCGCGGATGTGTTTTTGTCGCTGCATGCGGATGCGTTAAGTGCGGGGCAGGCGGCAGGGGCTACGGTTTATACCCTGTCTGAAAGCGCGTCGGATGCGGCCTCGCAAACGTTGGCCGAGCGCCACGAGCGCAGTGATTTGTTGGCCGGTGTTGATCTGGCGGATCAGGATGATGTGATTGCCGGCGTGTTGATGGATTTGGCCCGAATGAAAACCGCGCCTCGGGCGGATAAGCTGGCTGATCAATTGGTGATTGGTCTTCGGGAGGCGGTTGGTCGGATGCACAAGCGGCCGCGCCAGTCGGCTGGGTTTTCAGTGCTCAAAGCGCCTGATATTCCGTCAGTTTTGATCGAGCTTGGTTTTTTATCGAATCCGAAAGATTTTGAAAACCTGAAATCGCCGGTTTGGCGGGGCTGGGCGGCGGACGGGATTCGCAAGGCTTTAACGCATTGGGCGGCGTCGGATGCGGCTGAGGCACAGCTTTTGCGGCAATGATGTCGGATCAAAGCTCAAAACTGGCGCAATATTGCTGATTATCGACGATCACGTTTTGACCCTTTGGCTCTGCATGCCTATATATTGATCGAACTCACAGGTTGGAGAGCGGCAATTGCTCAGAACTACATTATCATTTTTCGGGGCCATCTTTAGCTGGTTGGCCAGTGCGGCCCTGATGGGCGCGCTGACGCTTGGCGCTATTTTCTGGATGTACAGCCGCGATTTGCCCAGCCACGAGTCGCTGGCGCAGTACCGACCGCCAACCATCAGCCGGATTTATTCGGGCGAGGGGCGGATCATTGATGAGTTTGCCAAGGAGCGGCGGTTGTTTTCGCCGATCGAGGACATTCCTGATTTGGTGAAGCAGGCGTTTATTTCGGCCGAGGATAAGAATTTCTACAATCACAAAGGCTATGATGTTCTGGGTATTGCCAAGGCGGCGTATGATGCGGCGCGTGGTGGGCGTTTGCGGGGCGCGTCAACAATTACCCAGCAGGTGATGAAAAACTTTTTACTGAGTTCTGATCGCTCGGCTGAACGTAAAATCAAAGAGCTGATTTTGGCGTCGCGCTTGGAGCAGACCCTGAGCAAGGATAAAATCCTTGAGCTGTATTTGAACGAGATTTTCCTAGGGCAGAACAGTTTTGGTGTCACGGCGGCAGCGCAAACCTATTTCAATAAAACGCTGGATCAGTTGTTGCCACAAGAGGTGGCCTATCTGGCGGTGCTGCCCAAAGCCCCGTCGCGGTATCATCCGGTGCGGCAGATGGAACGGGCGTTAATTCGGCGTAATTTTGTGTTGGAGGAGATGTTCGAGAACGGATATCTGAGCAAATCTGTCTATGAAGCCGCCCGTGATGCGCCGTTGCAATCGGTGCAAAATGGCGATTTCGAAAGTTTCAAAAAATCATTGCCACCGCGCGATTATTTCACTGATGAAATCCGTCGCCAGCTGACGCGCGATTTTGGCGAAGGCGAGTTTTTCTCGGGTGGGTTGAGCATTCGGGCGACGATTGATCCCGAGATGCAGATCGAGGCGGCAGCTGCGCTGCGCCGAAAGTTGGAAGAATATGACCGTGCTACCGGCGTTTGGCGCGGCACCGGCAAGACATTGCCGCTTGAAATTCTTGGCGATGATGCCCGTTGGCGCGCGGCTCTTGCCGATGTGCGGATCGCCCGTGATGTGACGCTTGAGAGCAAATGGCGCCCCGCTGTGGTGTTGGAGGTGACGGACAAAGGCGCGCGCGTTGGCATTGAGGGGATTGATGCGGATGGCGATGGCGACTGGGTGCCGACCAAGGACATGACATGGGCCCGCAAGCGGCTGGAAAACGGCAAGCTTGGCCCCAAAGGCAAGCTGCTCACCGTCGGGGATGTGGTGCATATTCGCGCTATGATGAGCGATAGTGACGGCAGTTTTATCCGCTGGACCCTGCGCCAGATCCCAGAAATTCAGGGTGCTTTCATGGCGATGGATGTGCATTCTGGCCGGATTATCGCCATGCAGGGCGGGTTCTCCTATCAGCATTCAGTGTTCAACCGTGCCACCCAAGCGCTGCGCCAGCCGGGCTCTAACTTTAAGCCGTTTGTTTATGCCGCGGCTTTGGACAGTGGGTATACCCCCGCGACCATTGTGGTGGACGCGCCGATTGAAATTTCGACAAATCAGGGAATTTGGCGACCGAAAAACGCTTCGAACCGTTTTTATGGCCCAACCCCGCTGCGCACCGGTATTGAGCAGTCGCGTAATATTATGACCATCCGTCTGGCCAGTGAAATTGGCATGGATGTGGTGGCGGAGTATGGCGAAAAATTCGGGCTTTATGAGCGGATGGACCCATTTCTGTCGAACGCTCTGGGCAGTCAGGAGACCACTTTGATGAAGGTGGTCACGGGCTATGCGATGATCGCCAATGGTGGCGAGCGGGTCGAGCCAACGCTGGTGGATCGGGTGCAAGACCGCTATGGTCGAACCATCTATCGGCGCGATCAGCGCATCTGTGATGATTGCCAGTTGGCGTCTCTGCCCGAGGGGCAGGCGCCTGCGATTATTTCCAACCGCGAGCGGGTGATTGATGCGATCACCGCCTATCAAATTCGCTCGATGATGCAGGGTGTGGTTGAACGTGGCACTGCCAAGGGACGGATCAATCTGGGCGTGCCGGTGGCGGGTAAAACCGGCACCACCAATGACGCCAAGGATGTGTGGTTCACCGGCTTCACCTCGAATATCGTCGCCGGGTGTTACATGGGTTTTGATACACCGCGGCCATTGGGGCGTGGGGCGTTTGGGGCGTCTATGTGTGGGCCGGTGTTCAACCAGTTCATGAAACATGCCACCGCAAAATATGGCGGTGGTAAATTCGCGGTGCCGCCGGGCGGCCATTTCATCAAGATCGACCGCTTTTCTGGGGCGCGTTTGTCGGATGATGCGTCTGGCCCGAATGTGGTGTCGGAGTATTTCCGCGATGGCGAAGATCCGGTGTTTGGCATCACCTTTGACGGTGGTTTTGCAATGGGGGCAAATTTGCCGCTGTTCAGAGAGGCCGAGACCGTCAACACGGTGACCACTTCGAGCGGCGCCAAGGTTAACATCGGCGGCAAGGCCACCTTTGGCACCCTGTCGTCCGGCGGGCTGTATTAGGGTGCAAGCGTTTGCACACGGTTTGTTTTCGCGTGTCTTTCTGACAGCGTTTGGTCTTGGTGTGCTTGTGGTCGCAATCGATGATCTTTGGGTGGTTCTGGCCGCTTTGATGGGGCGGGTTTTGTGATCGCGATATCGCAAGGTGTCAGCGCCGTCCCGCATGAACCGCTTTAAGCACCCGCCCAACCCTTGCCCCTGAGCGGTGCGATTGCTATCAGGCGAGGTGAAACCGTCATCAGGGGCAAAACCATGCGCGCAGAAATTGAGACCACCGTTGCTTTGATTGAAAAATCTGCCGGTTTGCTGCGTCAGCGGATGGATTGGGACACGGCCAAGCACCGTCTGGAAGAATTTGACGCCCGCGTTGAAGACCCGACCCTGTGGGATGATCCGACCAAAGCGCAAAAGCTGATGCGCGATCGCCAAGGCTTGTTGGATTCGATCAAAACCTATGAAGATATTTGCCAAGAGATGTCCGATCATGTCGAGATGATCGAGATGGGCGAGGCCGAGGACGATCAAGAGATTGTCACCGAGGCCGAGAATGCCTTGCTGGCGCTGGCCAAAGTCGCGGCGCAAAAAGAGCTGGAAGCGTTGCTGAACGGCGAGGCGGACGGCAATGATACGTTCCTTGAGATCAATTCAGGCGCCGGTGGCACCGAGAGCTGTGACTGGGCCAATATGCTGGCGCGGATGTACGTGCGGTGGGCCGAGAAAAAGGGCTATAAGGTCGAGCTGCAAAGCGAGACTTCGGGCGAGGAAGCCGGGATCAAATCCGCCGCCTACAAGATCAGCGGACCTAACGCCTATGGTTGGCTGAAATCCGAAAGCGGTGTGCATCGCTTGGTGCGGATTTCACCGTTTGATTCCGCCGCCAAGCGCCACACCTCGTTTGCCTCGGTTTGGGTTTATCCGGTGGTCGATGACAACATCGAGATCGAGATCAACCCCTCTGATATCCGCATTGATACCTACCGATCTTCGGGGGCTGGTGGCCAACATGTTAACACCACCGACAGTGCGGTGCGCATCACCCACCTGCCGACCAATATCGTGGTGACCTCCTCGCAAAAATCGCAAATCCAGAACCGTGAAATCGCTATGAAATCGTTGAAATCGCGGCTCTATCAGATCGAGATGGACAAGCGCAACGAGGCCATCAATGAGGCGCATGAAAACAAGGGCGACGCGGGCTGGGGCAACCAGATCCGCAGCTATGTTTTGCAGCCCTATCAGATGGTCAAAGATCTGCGTACGAACTATGAAACCTCGGACACCCAAGGGGTTTTGAACGGCGATCTGGACGGCTTTATGGCCGCCACATTGGCGATGGATGTGGCCGGAAAATCCCGCGCCGAAGCCCAGAACGACGGCTGATCGCGCGGATTTTTTATCGAAAATTGCAGATTGCGCTTGCTGAATGCAGGGTCCCCCCCGTAGCGTTAAAAATTCGAATGGGGGGATATATAAATGACAACAGAAACTGTGCAGCCCGCGTCAAAGGTGCCTGACATCAACACCGTAACGTTTGCGATGCTGAAAGCCGCGATCAAAGCCGGCTGGGGGGATTTTATGGCCTACCCGCTGTTTGGTCTGTTCTTTGGCGGGGTTTATTTTCTAGGCGGGGTTTTGATCTGGTATGTGACCAGCACCACCGGA
Source organism: Marinosulfonomonas sp. PRT-SC04 (assembly GCA_001321835.1). Next base: position 20,150 of record JPUR01000168.1, on the reverse strand, counting down.
AATACCTATTGGTTTATGATCCTTGGCTTTGGGTTTCCGTTGATGGGCCCGTTTCTGGCGGTTGGTCTGTATGAAATCAGCCGCTGCCGAGAGCGAGGCGAGGTCCCGACTTGGGGCGGCGTGTTGGGGATGGCATATCGGCAGAAAAACCGCCAATTTCCATCGATTATTGTGGTGATCCTGTTCATCTTTATGATCTGGACCTTCGCAGGACATATGATTTTTGCGGTGTTCATGGGCCTGTCGACGATGACCAATATTTCGTCTTCTTACGATGTGTTTTTGACCGTAAATGGCATGACTATGCTGGCAGTAGGCTCTGTTGTTGGCGCATTTCTGGCGGGGCTGATCTATGCGGTCACCGTGATGGGCTTGCCGCTGCTGCTGGATCGTGAACTGGATTTTGTCACAGCGATGATCGTCAGTTTCCAAACCGTATTTCAAAACCTTCCGGTGATGATCGTTTGGGGGCTGTGCATTGTCGGGGTTTTGGTGCTGGCGATGCTGCCGTTTTTCCTTGGCTTGCTGGTGGCCTTGCCAGTATTGGGGCACGCCACGTGGCATCTGTATCGTGCGGCTCTTAGCCCCGAGGAATAATCGCTGCGGGCCAACAGACAGCAGACACAAAACCGGGCGCCGCAAGGTGCAGGCGCCCGGTTTTATTCTCTAAATCTGTAGATCAGACCTTTGGATCAGTCTTCTGGGCCGCTGGGTCTGCCTTTTGAATTGGCAGGGCTTTGCCGACCTTGCTCAGCGGGTCTTCCTGACGCTTCACAGAGCCCTCAAAATGTGCGCCTGATTCAATGGCGATGGTCTTGTGGATGATGTCACCCTCAACCCGCGCGCTGGACGTTAGGCGCACTTTCAAACCGCGCACACGGCCTATAACGCGGCCATTCACAACCACATCATCGGCCATCACTTCGCCGCGAATGGTGGCGCCTTCGCCAACTGTCAGCAGATGCGCGAGAATGTCGCCATCCACAGTGCCCTCAATCAGAATATCGCCCGAGGTTTTTAGATTCCCCGTGATGTGCAGGTCGGCAGACAACACCGAAGCCGGCGGCTTGGGTTTCGGGGCCGAAGCCTTGAAATCACCCGCAGGTTTTGGCGCGTCTTTTGCAACCGGAGTGTCAGGTTTGGCCGTTTTCGGGCCTGGTTCGTTAATTTTGCTTTTAGAAAACATCTTTTGCTGCCTTGATATAAGTCATCGGGTTAACGGCTTTACCGCCGACGCGCACCTCATAGTGCAAATGCGTGCCTGTTGAACGTCCTGTATTTCCCATAGCACCAATTTGCTGCCCACGCGAGACCCTTTGCCCGGGCTTCACGAGAATTTTAGACATATGGGCGTAGCGGGTCTCAATTCCAAAGGCGTGCTGGATCTTGACCAGCTTGCCATATCCTTGCCCCCAACCGGCGGAAGACACCACCCCATCGGCGGTGGAATAGATCGGGGTGCCGTGGCTGGCGGCAAAATCGGTGCCCTTGTGCATCCGCCCCCAGCGCATGCCATAGCCAGATGTGTAGCGGAACGCTGATTTGATCGGCAGCGCGAAGGGGGCCTTTTGGGCGGCAATACGGTACAGGTTCAGCCGGTCCAGATCATTCAGAATGCCGTTGGCGCGCAGGGTGTCGCCGTCAGGCTCGCGGCCCATGGTCGAGAATGACAGTGGTGTTAGCGGGCCGCCTTGGCCGGCATACCCACGGCGCACTTGTGCGATTAGGTTTTTGCTGGACAGGCCGGCCGCGTTGAACATTTTGTCCAGCGGCTTGACCGAAATGGTCATCGCATCTTCAAGCTGGGTGAAAATCCGGTTGTTGCGTTCTTTGACCAGTTTGGCCTGAAATTCCAACTCGCGGGCGTAATCAAAGGCGGCTTGGGCATCGGCGGAGATCTGATCGCGCTCGGCGGCGGTATTTTGCAGGGCAGAGGTTAAAAAGTCGACGGTGCCATTGGCATCGTGCACGCGACCAGCCGCGGTCTTGCCGCTTTGGTCGGCACCGTTCAATTCCAGTGACAGGGCTGCAGTTTGCGCGCGGGCCACATCACGGTCATTCATGGTGCGCCGCAGGGTGGACTGGATCACATCAATGCCTTTTTCCAGCTCGGCGCGACGATCCTCGGAGGCCAGCAGGGCCGATTGCATTTCGGAAATTTGCTGCATGGCAACGCCAAAACGCTCATGTGCCATTTCTGCTTCGTGGGCGCGGGTGTCGCGCTCGACCGACAGTGTGTTTAGGCGGGATTCATAGGATATCTTCTCGCGGCGCACCTGATCGCGCACATTGCCCGAGCCGATATTATCCATCAGCATCACCGCGGTGGCGATGATCGCCCAAGCGAAAACAGTGGTGGTGCCGAGCCAGCCCATCAATTGGGTGCTGGGGGACAGGCGGATAAATTTGGTTTCGGTCTCCGAGCGCAAAAACATGCGACGATCCGGAAACCAGCGTCCAAGAAAGCTATCAATCTTCGAAAGTATAACAGACGTCAAAACTGTGCCCTATTCTTTTGCTTTAGAGGCGCGCTGTGTCCCCATAACCCAGACCCGCACTCAAGGATTAACCAAACCGGCGCATTGGGGCAAGAAATTTGAATGGGCATGATGAGGTTTCTCGCCTAATCGTTTGATAAGTGGGCGGTTTACTGCCTATTTCTGCGCCGTTATCTACGCGCATTATGGTTAACGCGCGTTCTTGGGGCACCGGAGCCGCGGCATGAGGGCAAGCCGTGGCGTTGCTGAGTGTGCTCGCTGTGGCGCTATGCCGGCAGGTTGCGCAGCGCTAAAAGCACCTCTTTGGCGTGGCCATCAACTTTGACTTTTGGCCAGATCTGCGCAATTTCACCCTTCGCATCAATCAAAACCGTGCAGCGGGTGATGCCCATAAAACTCTTGCCATACATTGATTTTTCGCCCCAAACCCCATAGTTTTCACAGGTGTCACTGTCGGCATCCGACAAAAGCGTTACCGCCAGATCATGTTTATCACGGAATTTACAATGTTTGGCGATATTGTCCTTGGAAATGCCAAACACTTCGGCACCAAGCGCTTTGAACTCAGGCAAAAGTCGGGTAAAATCGCGGGCCTCCAAGGTGCAGCCAGGGGTGTCATCGCGGGGATAAAAGAACAGCACAACAGGGGCTGGTCGCAGGTTTGAGAGGCTGATTTCGGCGTCATTATCGCCGGGCAAGGTGAAGTCAGGGGCGGTTTGGGTGATTTTTAGCATGATATACCTATGTGTTCGTTTTGCAGCTTCGGTTTTAACCGGTTACAGACAAATATATAGACGACTATACAGGCATATATAAAGGGACGATCCGATGTCGCCGCAGAACGGCAGCATAAAAGGCAAACACCAAGTAATGAGTGAAAAAAAGGCCATCAAAGCCCACAAACGCAAGCACCGCCGTAAAAAGGCGGGGACTGGCCTGTGGAAACTCGCAAAGCTGACGATCTTGCTGGTGGCGTCTGGCCTGTTGATCTTTGCGCTGTCCGGCAAGGCGTTCAAGGCGCCGGACTGGATGCAGGCGCGTATTCTTACCGAACTGAATTCGGTGGTTTCGGATGGCGAGGTGCAGTTTCAGGGTATCGAGCTGAAGTTCACCAAAAGCCTAAAGCCGACCGTGACGGTGCAGGGTTTGGTGTTGCGAAATGCCACTGGCGTTATGGTGGCGCATGTCGCGTCGGCCAGCGCGTCGTTGTTGCCATTGGCCCTGATCAAAGGCGAGGTGCACCCGACAGATGTGCGCCTAATGGGCGCCACCATCAACCTGCGTCGGGCCAGAAATGGCCAGTTCAATTTTGGGTTTGGCGTTAAAGTCGGCGATATCGATGCCCCGACCACAAGTTTTGGACAAATGCTGAAGGGTATTGACCTTGCCTTTGAGGCGCCGGGCCTGGCCAGCATCGAGGTGGTCGAGATCAGTGATTTGACGCTGAATTTCACCGATGCGCGGGCGCGGCGCGGCTGGTTTCTAACGGCGGGCACTTTACGTTTGGTGCAGGATTCGCAGAAGGTCGCTATCAGACTTAGCTTTGATCTAGATGCGGGGGGGGCAGACGGCGGGGGCGGTCAGCCGGCTTCGGCCGAAATGACATTTGAAATCCTGAAAGACACGGTTGGAGCTAAATTTGGCCTCACCGTATCGCAGGTCGCGGCGCGGGATTTGGCCAGCCAATTGCCTGCACTGGCATGGCTCAAGGTGCTGGATGCGCCAATTTCAGGCGCATTGCGGGCCGAAATTGGCGAGGATGGTCTGCTTGGAGCCATGAGCGGCACGTTGGAAATCGGCCAAGGTTCTTTGCAACCCACTGAAGATGCCCGGGCCTTTGGCTTTGAGTCGGCGCGGGCCTATTTTGGCTTTGATCCAGAGACCCAGAAAATCCGCTTTGATGAACTCTCGGTCCAGACCGAAGCGGGGATGATCCGCGCCGAGGGCCAAGCCTATTTGCGCGAAGTTACCGATGGTATTCCCGCCGTGATGCTGGCGCAGCTCAAAATCCTTGAAGGCGAGATCAAACCCGAGGGGGTGTTCGCGGCACCTGTGGTGATCACTGGCGGGGCGATTGATCTGCGGTTGCGGTTGAACCCCTTTATTCTGACGGTCGGACAGGCGGTGATTGAAGATGGGCCGAGCCGCTATTTGGTCAAGGGCGAGATCAAGGCCAATAAAACCGGTTGGCACGTGGCGATGGATGCCACAGTCAATGAGATTACGCCGGAGAAGTTGCTGGTACTTTGGCCGCTAAAGGTTATTCCAAACACCCGTCGTTGGCTTGAATCCAATGTGAATGACGCTAAAATATTCAATGTTAACGGGTCATTACGGGTGAGTACGGGCGAGAAGCCAACCTATGCGATGGGCTATGAATTTGAAGGTGCGGATGTACGTTATCTGAAAACTTTGCCGGTTGTGACGGGGGGGAAGGGGCATGGCAGTATCGCGGCTGGCCTGTTGACTGTGGTGGTCGATGGCGGCCAGGTGACGGCCCCGACCGGCGGCGTGTTGGAGGTTGGCGGAACGGTTTTTCAAATTCCTGACATTGATGTCAAAGGCCCGCCAGCGGTGGTTTCCTTAAAGGCGCGCGGGCCGATTGCGGCGGTGTTGTCGCTGCTGGACCTGCCGCCGTTTGAGATTTTGAGCAAGGCCAATCTGCCGGTTGATCTGGCGACTGGGCAAGCCGAAATCAGCGGGGAAATCCACTTGCGGTTGGTGGAAAAAATCCTGCTGGAGGATGTGGATTATAATGTGACGGCGCAGCTTTTCGGGGTGCGCAGTGACAAGTTGGTCGAGGGCCAGGTCCTGACGGCGGACAAATTGGTGGCGAAGGCGACCTCAAGTGAGGTTGTGATCTCGGGGGCGGGTTGGCTGGGGCGCGTGCCGGTGCGGGGCCGTTGGGTTCAGGAAATGGGGCTGGAGCACGCCGGAAATTCGCATCTTGAAGGCACGGTTGAGTTGTCCCAGCGCTTTGTTGATGAATTCGGCATTGGCCTGCCCAAAGGCAGCGTCACCGGCGCGGGTCTTGGGCAGATCAAGATTGATTTTCGTCGCGGGCAGGCGGCAACATTCAGTTTGCGCTCTGATCTGAGCGGGGTCGGGTTGCGACTGAGTGATTTGAACTGGTCGCTGGCCAAAAGTCGCACGGGGCGGCTTGAGGTGGCGGGCACGCTTGGCAGCCCGCTTCGGATTGATACGCTGGTGGTTGAGGGGGCCGGATTGCGGGCCAAAGGCCAAGTGACGCTGACCGCATCCGGCGATTTGAAGTCAGCAAAATTCTCGCGGGTGCGGCTGGCGGGGTGGCTGGATGCGCCGATTGAATTGATCGGGCGCGGCCCCGGTGCAACCCCGACCATCAAAGTGTCAGGCGGGGTGATTGATACCCGCAAAACCACCTTTGGCAGCAGCGCAGGGGCCGGTAACGCGAGCGGCGCTGGGGCTGGCGGCAAACTGATCGTGGCATTGGACCGGTTGGTGATTTCCGAGGGCATTGTGCTGAGCAGATTTCGCGGTGCCTTCACCCGCAGGCGCGGCTTTACCGGTAATTTCACCGCGCTTCTGAACGGTAAGGCGCCGATTTCAGGCATCGTGGTGCCCTCCAAGGGGGGCAGCTCATTTCGGATCAGGTCCAAAGATGCGGGCGCGGTTTTTCGGGCCACCGGCATGTTGGAAACGGTTCGAAATGGCACGATGGATCTGACCCTGATTCCGCGGATAGGCTATGAGGGGGAATATGATGGCCACCTTAGTGGTGAAAAAATCCGCATCAAAGGTGCGCCCGCGATGGCTGATTTGCTGGGGGCGATCAGCGGGGTTGGCTTGCTTGAGCAGTTAAATGGCAAGGGCATTGTTTTTTCCAACTACCAGATGCGGTTTCGCTTGACGCCGCGACAGGTGATCATCACATCGGCCAGTGCCATCGGTGCCTCGATGGGGGTGTCGATGGACGGGGTTTACAATCTGGACACCTCGACGCTGAATATGCAAGGCGTGCTGTCGCCGATCTATTTTCTAAACGGCATCGGCCAGATTCTCACCCGCAGGGGCGAAGGGCTGTTTGGATTTAACTATAAAATGACAGGCAAGGCCGCTGATCCAAAGGTTAAGGTCAACCTGTTCTCGATATTAACGCCAGGGATGTTTCGTGAAATATTCAAACGCCCACCGCCAAAGGTAGAAAAATGAAGCTGTCCGATTTTGATTTTGATCTGCCCGAAGACCTGATTGCCACGCGCCCCGCCAGCCCGCGCACTTCGGCCCGCTTGTTGGTGGCAACGGGGACTGAGTTGCGCGATCAGCAGGTGTCGGATTTGCCTGATATTTTTAGGGCAGGGGACCGGTTGGTGTTGAATGATACCAAGGTGATTCCTGCGCGTCTGTTTGGCTTGCGGCATCGCGACAGTGCCCAAGGTGCGGTCGCGGCCAAGATTGAAGTGACCTTGTTGGAGCCACAGCCCGATGGGTGTTGGATGGCGCTGGTTAAGCCATTGAGGAAATTGAAAATTGGCGAAGATGTGGTGTTTTCGGATGATCTATCGGCGCGGTTGATCGACAAGGTTGATGGCACCGCGATGCTGAAATTTAACCTGACCGGCGATGATTTTGATGCCGCTTTGGCGCAGTCAGGCGCGATGCCTTTGCCGCCCTATATTGCCGCCAAACGGCCTGCCGATGCTCAGGATCACCACGATTATCAAACCGTATTTGCCCGTCATAAGGGTGCTGTCGCAGCCCCCACAGCATCGCTGCATTTTGACACTGATTTACTGGCTGAAATTGCCGAGAAAGGCGTTACATTTAGCCATGTCACCTTGCATGTTGGTGCGGGTACATTTCTGCCGGTCAAGGTCGATGATGTCAGCCAGCACAAGATGCATTCCGAGTGGGGCGAGGTCACGCAACAAGCCGCCGACGAGATCAATGCCACGCATAAGGCGGGCGGGCGCATCATTGCGGTTGGCACCACGGCGCTGCGGTTGATCGAGAGCGCAGGCACTGAGGATGGGCAATTGCACCCGTGGCGCGGCAGCACTGATATTTTCATTTGCCCCGGCTATAAGTTCAGGATTTCCGATGCTCTGATGACCAATTTCCATCTGCCAAAATCCACCTTGATGATGCTGGTTTCTGCCCTGATGGGATCGGACGCTGTGCGGGCTATTTACCGTCACGCCATTGATCAGGGTTACCGGTTCTTTTCATACGGAGATGCGTCGATTTTGTTCCCTTCAGGTGAAAGCCGACGTGAAGGCGAAACCCGACGTTAAAGCGTCGCGGCGAGGCGAGCCAAGCTGTCTGGAGCCATCATGATGGTGGCTGGAAAACGCGCGGAGAGATATTATGTTACAAGTGCTGAGAAGCTCGTGGGCCTTGTTGTTGGGCATGCTGCTTTTGATGATTGGCAACGGGCTTCAGGGCACTTTGTTGGGGGTGCGCGGCGGGATCGAAGGTTTTTCACCCTTTATTATGTCGATCGTGATGTCAGCCTATTTTGTCGGCTTTCTTGGTGGGTCTCGGGCCACACCGCTGATGATCCGGCGCGTTGGCCATGTGCGGGTGTTTGCGGCGCTGGCCTCGTTTATTTCGGCGGTGCTGATCCTGTATCCGGTGATCACCCATCCGATGGCTTGGGCGCTGGGGCGCGTGGTGATCGGCTTTTGTTTCTCGGGGGTTTATGTGACGGCGGAAAGCTGGCTGAACAACTCCTCAACCAATGAAAATCGCGGTAAGGCGTTGTCGCTCTATATGATTGTGCAGATGGCCGGCATTGTCACAGCCCAAGGCATGTTGGCGATGGGCGATCCATCGGGCTATGTCTTGTTTGTGATTGCCTCGGTGGCGGTTTCGATCTCGTTTGCGCCGATTTTATTGTCGATCAGCCCGACACCGGCCTTTGAAACCACCAAACCAATGAGCCTGCGCGACCTTTATCAGCGTTCGCCACTGGGCTGTGTTGGCATGTTTTTGATGGGGGGGGTGTTTTCGGCACAATTTGGCATGTCAGCGGTTTATGGCACCGAAGTTGGCATGTCGGTCGGGCAGATATCTGTCTTTGTGTCGACCATTTTCATAGGTGCTTTGATTATGCAGTATCCGATTGGTTGGTTGTCTGACCGGATGGACCGGCGGCTGCTGGTCATGGGGATTGCGCTGCTTGGTGGGGGGGGCTCGGTTCTGGGCTTTGTGTTCGGACAAAATTTTCACCTGTTGCTGGCGGCGGCGTTCTTGCTTGGTGGTATGGCCAACCCACTTTATGCGCTGCTGATCGCCTATACCAATGATTCGCTCGAACATGAGGATATGGCGGCGGCCTCGGGTGGTTTGATTTTTATCAACGGGCTGGGCGCCATCACTGGGCCGCTGATTATTGGGTGGTTGATGGGGCAAATTGGGCCCGCCGGATTTTTCCTGTTTTTGGCCGCATTGATGTTCAGCTTGGCCGCATATGCCGCTTACCGGATGACCCAACGCCCTGCCACGCCCGTGGAGGAAACCGGCAGCTACTCCCCGATTTTTCCGTCGGCCTCGCCGGTGGCTGTGGAGCTGGCCCAAGAGATGTTTATCGAGACCGCACTAGAGGACGAAAGCAACATATTAACGAATGAGTAAGATTTCGTTTGCCAAAGCGTAAAAGTTTTGCAACGCTCAACTTAATTGCTAAGCATTCTACAAGGGAGAGGTTCATGCTTGACCCGCGTGACGTGACTGAATTTTGGCTCAACGAGGCTGGGCCTAAGGGGTGGTATCTGGTGGATGATACGGTGGATGCCGCGATCCGCGAGCGGTTTTACCGGCTTGGGAGCTGGCCCGTGATGGCGGCTTGAATGACTGGAAGCTGCGCCCCGAAAAGATGCTGGCCTATCTGATTTTGCTCGACCAATCCCCGCGCAACATGTTCCGGGGCAATGGGAATGCTTTTGCCACCGATAAAATGGCGCGCTCGGCGGCGAAAATCGCCATTGAGAAGAAATGGGACATGAAAGTGGCCGAGCCCGAACGGCAGTTTTTCTATCTGCCCTTGATGCATTCGGAATGTCTGACCGATCAGGAACGCTGCTTGTGTCTGATCAAAACCCGGATGCCAAAGACTGGTGATTCTCAACTGCTGCACGCCAAAGCGCACCGTCATGTGATCCGTCAGTTTGGGCGCTTTCCCTATCGCAACGCTGTACTTGAACGCCGTGACTCCGACCCAGAGCTGGCATTTCTAAAGCAAGGCGGCTATGGCGCGGCAATGGAAGCGGTTCAAGCCTGAGTAATAACGCCTTTATATCAATGAGATAGGTGTTTTTAAGGCGGAATGATATTCGGCGCATTGAAGCGGCTTGAAAGATAGTTTAATATCAAACTAGTTTTTCAAGCCCTGAGTGTTCAAGCCGGAGATATGCCATGCCTGCAGATGCAAAATCAAACCGCTATGACGTGATTGTTGTCGGGGCTGGCCCCGGCGGCTATGTCGCGGCGATCCGCGCGGCGCAGCTTGGAAAAAGCGTTGTGATTGTCGAGCGCGAGCATCTGGGCGGCATTTGCCTGAACTGGGGCTGTATTCCAACCAAGGCGCTGTTGCGCTCCTCTGAAGTGTTTCACCTGATGGGCCGTGCTAAGGAATTTGGGTTGTCTGCCGTCAAGATTGACTATGATCTGGCCGCGGTGGTGAAGCGCTCGCGCGGCATTGCGGGGCAGCTTTCGGGTGGGATTGGCCACTTGATGAAAAAGAACAAAATCACCGTGGTGATGGGGGTGGCGACACTGCCTGCCAAGGGCCGCGTTTCGGTGAAAACCGACAAAGGTGTTCTGGAGCTGAGCGCCAAAAACATCATTCTTGCTACCGGTGCTCGGGCCCGCAAATTGCCAGGGCTTGAGGCGGATGGTGAATTGGTTTGGACCTACAAACACGCCTTGAACCCACCGCATATGCCGAAAAAGCTGTTGGTGATTGGATCCGGCGCAATTGGCATTGAATTTGCCAGCTTTTACAACACCTTGGGTGCTGAAACCACTGTGGTCGAGGTGATGGATCGGGTGCTGCCCGTTGAGGATGTCGAGATCTCTAAATTTGCCAAAAAGCAGTTTGTGAAACAGGGCATGAAGATCATGGAAAATGCCATGGTCAAACAACTGGATCGCAGCAAAGGCAAGGTGATCGCGCATATTGAGGTCGGCGGCAAGATTGAGAAACACACGTTTGATACGGTGATTTCGGCTGTCGGTATTGTTGGTAATGTCGAGGATCTGGGGCTGGAAGCCTTGGGGGTGAAACTGGACCGCAGCCATGTTGTGGTCGATGAATTCTGCCGCACCGGTGTAGATGGTCTATACGCGATCGGTGACATCGCAGCACCACCGTGGTTGGCCCATAAAGCCAGCCACGAAGGCATGATGGTCGCCGAATTGATCGCGGGAAAAAAGCCGCACGCAGTGCGTCCCGAAAGCATCGCTGGTTGCACTTATTGCACGCCTCAAGTCGCCAGTGTTGGCTATACCGAGGCCAAGGCCAAGGAGCTGGGCTATGATATTAAGGTCGGGCGGTTCCCGTTTATTGGCAACGGTAAGGCGATTGCTTTGGGCGAGGCCGAGGGCATGGTCAAAACCATTTTTGACGCCAAAACCGGCGAGCTGTTAGGGGCGCATATGATTGGCGCTGAGGTGACCGAACTTATTCAGGGCTATGTGATTGGGCGTCAGTTAGAGACCACCGAGGAAGACTTGATGCAAACCGTGTTTCCGCATCCGACCCTTAGTGAAATGATGCATGAATCGGTGTTGGATGCTTATGGGCGTGTGATCCACATGTAATTTAAGCGTGTATAATCTTGCCGCCGGCTTGGGCCCATTTTCCCAGGCCACCAAGGTTATGCACGGTTTTATAGCCCATTTTACGCAGGGCGCGGGCCGCCATCCCCGAGCGCGCCCCAGTGGCGCAATAAATGCCAATCGGCGTGTCGATATGCAGTCGCGGCATCACTTCGGGGCTGCTTGGGTCGGCCTTCATCTGTAAGGATATTAACGGCAGGTGAATGGCCCCCTCGGCTTTGCCGGTTTGTGCCAGCTCGTTGGCATCGCGCACATCAATCAGGATCAGCGTGCCCGCCGCCACCTGTTCAATCGCGTCAGACATCGATAGTTTTGGCGCTTTGGAGGTGTTGAATAGATGAAACATGTCGGTTCCTGCTGATATGTCAGTGAGGGACGGCTCGCTTACATATATTCAAAACAGGGAATGTATCAAGCGAATTTCGCCATGTCGATAGTTCCACCTTTGTTCTCGATTTTTGATTGGTCTTTGCTCGCGTTTACGCTAACCAGTTACTAACGTGTGAACAGGTGGACCATGGCAGAGCAGAAAAATATCGAGGTGCGCGGTGCGCGCGAGCATAATCTGAAGAACATAGATGTAGATATTCCGCGCAATCAGTTGGTGGTGATCACCGGGTTGTCGGGGTCGGGGAAATCCTCGCTGGCGTTTGACACCATCTATGCCGAGGGGCAGCGCCGCTATGTTGAATCGCTGTCGGCCTATGCCCGCCAGTTTCTGAATATGATGGAAAAACCGGATGTCGACCACATCACCGGATTGTCTCCTGCCATTTCGATTGAGCAGAAAACCACCAGTAAAAACCCGCGCTCCACGGTTGGCACCGTCACCGAGATTTACGATTATCTGCGGTTGCTGTTTGCCCGCGTCGGCACCCCCTATAGCCCCGCCACCGGCAAGCCGATCGAGGCCCAGCAAGTGCAGGATATGGTTGACCGTATCATGGGGATGGAGGAGGGGCTGCGCGCCTATCTTTTGGCGCCGATTGTGCGGGATCGAAAAGGTGAATACCGCAAAGAATTCATGGAGTTGCGCAAGCAAGGCTTTCAACGTGTTAAGGTTGATGGTGAATTCTACGAGCTGGATGAGCCGCCCACATTGGACAAGAAATTCCGCCATGATATTGACGTGGTGGTCGACCGTTTGGTGCTGCGCAAGGGCATGGAAACCCGGCTGGCCGACAGCTTGCGCACAGCCCTTGATTTGGCCGATGGCATCGCCATTTTGGAAACCATGCCCACTGAGGGCGATGTCGAGCGCCATGTATTTTCGGAGAAATTTGCCTGTCCGGTTTCGGGCTTTACGATCCCCGAAATTGAGCCTCGGCTGTTTTCGTTCAATGCTCCGTTTGGCGCGTGTCCTGACTGTGATGGCCTTGGGGTCGAGCTGTTTTTTGACGAACATCTGGTGGTGCCTGACAAAACTCTGACGCTTTATAACGGCGCTTTGGCCCCGTGGCGCAAAGGTAAATCGCCATACTTTCTGCAAACCATCGAATCCATCGCCAAACACTATAATTTCAAGCCAAAAACCCCGTGGAAAGACCTGCCTGAGAATGTGCAACAGGTGTTTCTGCACGGATCTGGCGATGATGAAATTAAATTCCGCTATGACGAGGGGGGCCGCGTTTATGAGGTCAACCGCGCCTTTGAAGGGGTTATTCCCAACATGCAGCGCCGCTACCGCGAGACTGACAGCAACTGGATCCGTGAAGAATTTGAGCGCTACCAGAATAATCGCAACTGTAAAGCCTGTGGCGGCTACCGTTTGCGCCCCGAAGCGCTGGCGGTGAAAATCAATGGGCAGCACGCCGGACAGGTGGTGCAGATGTCGATCAAAGAGGCGTTGGACTGGTTTATCGAGGTGCCGCAATACTTGAGCAAACAGAAAAACGAGATTGGGCAGGCGATCTTGAAAGAGATCGTGGCTCGGCTGGGTTTTTTAAACAATGTCGGGCTTGATTATCTGTCTTTGTCGCGAAATTCAGGCACTTTGTCGGGCGGTGAAAGCCAGCGTATTCGGTTGGCCAGCCAGATCGGATCGGGCTTAACGGGGGTGCTTTATGTGCTGGACGAGCCCTCAATCGGGCTGCATCAGCGCGACAATGGACGCCTGCTTGAAACCCTGAAAAACCTGCGAGATCAAGGCAATACGGTGATTGTGGTCGAGCATGACGAAGAGGCGATCCGCGCGGCTGACTATGTGTTCGACATTGGCCCCGGCGCCGGTGTGCATGGGGGGCAAGTGGTGGCCGAGGGCACGCCGGAACAGATCATTAATGATCCGGCCTCGCTGACCGGCCAATATCTGTCGGGTGCCCGCGAAATTGCGGTGCCAAAGACCCGGCGCAAAGGCAATAAGAAGAAAATCAAGGTGGTGAAGGCGACCGGCAACAACCTTAAAAACGTCACCGTCGAATTCCCGTTGGCCAAATTCACCTGCGTCACGGGCGTGTCGGGCGGCGGTAAATCGACCCTGACCATCGAGACCCTGTTCAAGACCGCAAGTATGCGTTTGAACGGCGCGCGCCAAACGCCAGCGCCTTGCGAAACCATTCGTGGGCTAGAGCATTTGGACAAGGTGATCGACATCGATCAACGGCCAATCGGGCGCACCCCGCGCTCCAACCCCGCCACCTACACGGGGGCGTTTACCCCAATCCGCGACTGGTTTGCGGGCTTGCCGGAAAGCAAGATCCGTGGCTATAAACCTGGGCGGTTTTCTTTCAATGTCAAAGGCGGGCGTTGCGAGGCCTGCAAGGGCGATGGTCTGATCAAGATCGAGATGCATTTCCTGCCGGATGTTTACGTGATGTGCGAGACCTGTCAGGGCAAGCGTTATAATCGCGAAACCCTTGAAATTCGCTTTAAAGGCAATAACATAGCCGATGTTCTCGATATGAATGTCGAGGATGCGCAAGAGTTTTTCAAAGCCGTTCCGAACATCCGTGACAAGATGGATGCGCTGATGCGGGTTGGCCTTGGATATATCAAAGTTGGCCAGCAGGCGACCACCTTGTCGGGGGGGGAGGCGCAGCGGGTGAAGCTGTCAAAAGAGCTTGCCAAACGCTCGACCGGACGCACCCTGTATATTTTGGATGAGCCAACAACCGGTTTGCATTTTGAAGATGTTCGTAAGCTGCTTGAGGTGCTGCACGAGCTGGTCGATCAGGGCAACACCGTGGTGGTGATCGAACATAATCTGGACGTGATTAAAACCGCTGACTGGATTATTGATATCGGCCCCGAGGGCGGTGATGGTGGCGGTGAAATCATCGTGGTCGGCACGCCGGAGCAGGTGGCCAAGGAGCCGCGCAGCTACACCGGCCATTATCTGAAAGAGATGCTCTAAAATGTATAGGCCCCGCAAGCAAATGCCGCGAGACCTATACGCACACTAAATAAGTTCCATTCACCATAGAGAGAGTGAATGGGCGGCACTGGCTAAATGTAAATCACATGCCGCATTAGCTGTTTTTCATTGGGCAGGTTTTCAGGTGTTACCGGTCATAAGTATTGTCCATTAGGGGATTAGATGGTTTTATCAAACCTTACGTGAAAGTGGCGCGAAATCAGGGGCTTAACTGCGTTGCTCAATAATGCGACCAAAATTGCGCGGTCATAAGTATTGTCCTTTTTTGGTGAGAAATCGGGAAAATGTAAAGCGCGGCCTTTTTTGATGGTTTCTGAAAGGGTATTCTTTAAATCTTTCAAAGGGCTTTCAAAAGGTAATAAAATAAGGGTTTTCAGGGTTTCGAAGAAATTGGGAATGTTGGGTTTTTTGAAGATGGTGTATTTTGAGCTTAGTACTCAGTACTAAGCTAGTCCGAAATACCCGATAACTCGGTATTATATATAATAAACAATGTATTGGCGCTGAAATGGTGGGACTAAAAGAAGGGTCGAGCTTAGTACTGATTTTGCGGTACCAGTTGCGGCTAATCTAGCCAACAACGCCAGCGGCCCAGACCACCTCGCCGATGATTTCAGCGTCTGATCCATCAACGTCGCATATTCCTTCAGAACCGATTTCAGGATTGTCATTTGACTGAACTGTTACGCTTACCCATTTATCTTTCTGTTCGTCAGTATCTTTAAGCTTAACCCTAAGGACCTCTATCCGTTTAATCCAAACAGTATCGCCATTCTTTACGGCAAAGGCGGTTTTGCGTCGGCCGGATGTGCTGCCCTTATCGACCAGAACGATTGATCCGCAGGGATAGGTTGGTTCCATCTTATTATCGAACACCTGCACAAGAAGTGCGTTTTTGGGATCAACGTTCAGACGGCGCAGCCAGTGGATGCTGAAAGCGAACTCGCTGATCTCTTCTATGCTGGCGTCATTCACATTGCGGATGATTGGCAGGTTTATGAAGTCGCTTTTGCTGAAATCAATGGTTCGCTTTTTAAGCTGGGCATCGGCTTCAGGTTCGAGAAGCTCGGAAACTGACACACCAGTAAAGTGCGCAAACTTAATAAGGTTATCAAGCTTTGGCTCACTCCTTCCATTGAAATAATGACTTACTTGCCCATCAGAAACCTCAAGTATTTTTGCAATTGCAGATGTGCTTATCCCTGCTGATGTGGCCGCGCCACGCATTCTTTGTCCTAAATTTTTCATAGCTACCAACTGAAGCAGAAAAATGATTCGCGCAAATAATACTTTGCCTATTTTTAAATCTCATAATTTTAGTATTGACCTTTGTCGTAATATTCTTATGTTGAGTCATGTTAGAAATATTATAGGTGCAGCATGGAAATTCAAATGATCCCGGGGGCCATTCTTCAAAATGCAGTTATGGCGGCATTGCGAGCAAAGGGCCTGACGGTCACTGATTTTGCCCGCCACGCGAAAACCTCAACTGGCAATGTTCGCTACTGCGTGTTTGGTGTTTCCAGCGGCGGGCGCGGCAGTCAATTGCGGGATGATCTAATTGATTACGCTGGGCGCGGTCTGGTCCTGCAAATCTATGCAAGCCGCATGGTTTCCGAAGCTGAAAAGCTGCGTGAGTGGGCTGCGTAATGACCGAATTCAAGAATACTGCCGTCCGGCCTTTACAGATACCTGACCATGGCCGGACAAACTTCCCCAAGGGTAAATCCCTTGGGGCTTTTACAACCTCTTTCCGTTGGTTTTTCCGTGCAGGTTTCCCCAACGGAGAGGCGGGATGCGCCGCGAGAGAACCCCAGAGTTCCGCGTATCCCGTATCTGTTTGCCTTCACGTTCCCCCAAGACGTGTTGAGGCGAAATGCGGCCTTGATCGAACACATCCCCACCACTCGCGAGATCAAGGCCGCATACTGAAATATTGGGATGGTTGGGGCGGGTTTTTTGGCGATCTGATTGGGGCGTTGACCCTGTTTGGATTGCTTTGGTTTTCATTGATAATTGGGAGTGTTTTGGGGTGAGTGAAATATTTGATGTCAAGGAAACGGTGATGGCCGTTCGCCGATTGCAAATGGCATATCTAAAATGGGATCACGAGGCGCGTTCTCTTCGAGAACTTGAGGAAAACATTGATAGTCTTAAGCAAAGCCATGCTTTTATATCCAATTTAAGCGGTGAAGCCACCACTTTAGATTATGATGAATTACATTCAGAAAACCGTGATCGTGTAATGGCTTCGGCGGCGGATATCATATGTAGATTGGAAAGATATGAACTAGGTGGAATGTTTCAACAAATTCTGAACTCCCTTGAAGATGATTTTGATCCTGAAGAAGTATTTGGTGGAAATCATGACTGATATCCCAAACACAAATCCACAAACGGCAGATATTCGTGATCTTAAGCTTGATCAGATTGATGTGCGCGACAGGTTTCGCGGCGTTGATGAGGTGGCGGCAAAACTACTTGCATTTGATATTGCTAAGAATGGTCTGACCCAGTTTATTATGGTTCGCCCCGTTGCAGACAATCAATTCAAACTGGTCGTTGGTGGACACCGTTTCCGGGCCCATCAAATTCTTGAACTGGAAGAAATTCGCTGTGAGGTTCGTAACCTAACAGACGAGGAAGCGCATCTTATTGAAATTGGTGAAAACCTGTTGCGACGCGATCTTACGACAGTTGATCACCTGCGTTCTTTGTTGGAATGGGACACTTCGATGAAGAAAGAGCATCCCGAGTTGCGCCGTGGTGGGGATAGAAAAAGTGCGGATGCAATCAAAGTCCAGAGTTTGGACTTTGATAAATACACAGAATTAATGGCCGAAAAAACGGGCCGATCACGCTCCAGCAACTTCGATAATTTGAAGGTGGCAAGAGTGCTTGGTGATGATCTGCTTAAACAGCTTTCAGGCACTGCAATCGAAGACAACATGGCCCAACTGAAAGCCTTGGCAAACCTGCCGCCAGCGAAGCGCCCCGATATCGTTGAGTTGCTTGTGTCCGACGAAATTAAAACCATTGCCGAGGGCGAAATCAAGCTGTCTGATCAGCCTGCTTCGCCAGAATTGAGCCCTCGCGATGCGTGGCTGAAGAAAATTAAAAACCAGTATTTTCAAGGCAGCATGCGGGATCAAAAAGCGTTTCTGAAAGAGATTGGGGCCGTCTTGAAATGAAGGATTGGTGGTCCATATCTGATTTGCACAAACTGGGGTGTGGGGCTTTGCCTAAAACCATTAGTGGCATCCAAAAGCGTGCAGATAAGGAATGGGCCAATCGTGTGGATCACATCCGCAAGGCCCCAGTTGAAGGTGGCGCAAGGGGTTCAAAACGTGAATACCATATCGCCATTTTACCGCCGGAGGTGCAGAGAGAAATCGTGCGCCGAGATGAACAAGCAAAATTAAAGGCGATGCAGCCGAAAACCGATGCGCAGGTTCGTAAAGAAAGCCTGTGGTTGGGGCATGCGAAAGCGTCAAAGAAGAACATAGCCAAGGCCCAGAAACGGCTGGATATCGTGAATATGTTCGAGAAACAAAAGGCCCTTTCAACCGCAAAAGAAGCCGAGTTCTTTGTGGCCAAGGAATTTGGGGTTAGTCCAAAATCTGTGCAGCGGTACCGCGCGATGGTTCGGGGAATTTGCCGCACGGATCGGTTGCCTGCGTTGATCGCGTCTTCTGGAACCGGACGGCCGAAAACCAAGGTTCATGAAGAGGCGTTTGAGAAAATCAAGGGTGATTATGCGCGTAATGAGGAACCGAGTTTCCAAAGCTGTTATGATCGCTTGATTGATGTGGCCGAAGCTAACGGTTGGGAGCCCATTCCACCGGTCCAAACGCTAAAGCGCCATGTTGATGAAGACATTGGATTTTTGGCAATGAAATATGCCCGTGAAGGTGAAGGTGCGGTGACCAAATTGTATCCAGCACAAGAGCGCGACAAATCGTGTTTTCATGCGATGGAAGCGGTTGATGCGGATGGCCATTTGGCGGATACGATGGTTAAATTTCCAGACGGCACGATTGGTCGGCCTATCATTTTAGGGTTTCAAGACCTGTATTCAAATGTGGTGGTCGGTTGGCGGATTGGACTAACTGAAAACACCTATTTGATCCAGTTAGCCGCGGCTGACATGATTGAAAGTTTTGGTAAGCCCAAGGATATTTGGTTTGATAATGGATCAGCGTTTTGGTCCAAGGTCATTACGGGCGGAAAAAAGAATAAATCGCGCCGGAAATTCAAGCCGAGTGAACAGTTGGGAATGCTGCCGAGCCTTGGATGTACAGTGCATGCAACGAAGCCGTATCACGGGCAAGGGAAACCAATCGAGAGGTTTTGGAAAGACTTTTGCGATCGCGTTGCAAAGCATCCATCCTGTGCGGGTGCATATGTTGGCAAAGATGTTTTAAGCAAGCCCGCTAACTATGGTTCAAATGTAGTCCCTTATGCGATTTATGAGCAAGTTGTGGCGGCGGAAATTAACCGTCACAACACCAAAGAAGGGCGCAACAGCAAGATCGCGGCAGGGCGTAGTTATGCGCAAGTATACCGCGATAGTGTTGCGCAACCGGATGTTCACATTCCGCAAGCCACAGAACATGAAGTGCGCATGTTGTATATGGCGCAGGAAGACAAAATGATCCGCAAAGATCAGCCTGCCATTCATATTGATGACAACCGTTATTGGGCAGAAGAATTGGTCGAATACGCGGGTCGTAAGGTTACGGTCCGGTATGACCCGAAAAACATGTATGATGATCTGTTTGTGTACACGGCAAAAGAGGACCGTTTCATATGTCGTGCGCCCTGTGTTGCGGCTGTTGAATTCAATGACAGAGCAGAGATGCGCAAACATGCAAATGCGGTAAGTGCCTACGTTGATAAGATCAAAAAGACGCATAAAGAAAAAGTGACCCTGTCTATTGAAGAGGTCGCGGCCCAAATACCCGATATTGATTATGAGCGGCTGAGCATTCCCAAAGTTGTGGGTTTGAATTTCATTGATGTTCATACGCCGTATGCGGACGGAACCGAGAAAAGAACCGAGGTTGAACAGGCCCAAGACCGTGCCGACGCCGCAGCCTTTGGGCGCGGGATCGCGGCGAGCGTCGGGACGAATAATATTTTCGATATGCCAAAATCAAAATGAGGGAACGGATAAACCGCCCCCTCAAAATCAATGGCCGGAAGATTGAACACCCGATGGCCTTTAACACGGAGAAAATGACATGAGTGCAGCAACAAAGCAAGACACTGCGCCAAAAGCAGGTTGGGACGCGCCGCGCGGGGTGCCGGATATTGAGAATGAAAACCTGATTTCGGATTGGAAGACGGCCACTATGGCCGTGCGAGACATTGCGACAATCGAGGCATGGTCCAAGTCTGAAATGAGGGTGTTCAGAATTCCGTGTCACAGGGTTAGCCTAGATGTCGAGCACGTCGTC
>JPUR01000167.1 GCA_001321835.1 Marinosulfonomonas sp. PRT-SC04 | reverse complement strand
TTGATTGATTAAATCGTCGCAAAGGTTGCCTCGGGAACTCTATAAATCTCTAACTTGGGACCGTGGAAAAGAGCTGGCTGATCATGCGCGCCTGACGATGGCCACAGATGTCGAGGTCTACTTCTGTGATCCGCAATCGCCGTGGCAGCGCGGATCTAACGAGAATACCAACAGGTTGCTTAGACAATATTTGCCGCGCGGAACGGACCTATCAGTCCATTCTCAAGCCAAACTCAGTGCAATTGCACGACAGCTTAACGAGCGCCCCCGAAAGACCTTGCAATACCAAACGCCAGCAGAGAAGTTTGCTCAGTGTGTTGCATCGATCAGTTGAGCCCACCGCCAACCATCTGCCCCCAGCACCACATTCATCCGATCACTGCGCAAAACATGGATCTCAACAACCGCGCCAGTCTCATCAGTCACCGCTTCAAGATAGCCATTGCCAGTCAGCAACAGCTGGCCATACAGCGCCTCAAACAACTCGGCCCGCCCTTGGGCCGCATTCGGATGCTGGATCAAAGCCAACAACGGATGCTCGTCATAACGCCGTTCCCGATCCTGCAACACCAAAGGCAGCGCCGCAGCGGCCTCGGCCACCAGTTTCACGCAGCGAAACCCAATCGGATTGCCCAAAAACCCAGTGCGGGTCAAAGACACCACATCGCGCGGGTTCCACGCCACTCGACCAGCCCCGTGATACGCCACCACCGGCCCCGCCGCCGAGGCCTTTTGTTCGGGCACAACAGCACCCTTTCTAAAGAAATTAAACGCCATAAGAAGAAGCTCCTCGTCTCTTCACCAAAATCAGAAAATCACAGCTTCCAAATGGCCCAAATATCCGCGCCGCAGGCCTAAAAGTTTCTTGCCTGCGGCGCGGATATTTGAACCATTTGGAAATACATATTACAAACCCCGAACTCTCGGTCTGCGCCATTTCGCAGCCGGCTCAATCATCAATTCATGCAGCGCCCAAACCAGTGCATCAACGCGGTCAGGACTGGCCTTGCCCTCATAACCGCGCGTGGTCATCAGACACATCTGATCCTCTAATTCACCAAGGCCACGCAAATGTTTGATGCGCCCCTGCTCATAGAGCGCCGCCACCGGTTCAGCCCGAGCGATCTTGCCCTTTGAGGCATGAACCGAGCGATACGGCACCAACGGGTCAATCTGGCGGATCACGCTTTCCACCATGTCACCGCCCTGATTGACCTCGGCCACCAAACGATCCGCACCGTATTCCTGCATCATCGCAATCGCCGCCCGCGCCCAAGTCGCCGGACTGGCCGCACTCACGGTGGCGTCTTTCAACACCACCGCATGCCAATCCTTCGGCTCGCCCTCGCAATTGGCGCCAACCACAATGATTCCGCATTCATCCGAGCCTTTATGGCCCGTCACAGGCGGATCAATCGCCACCACGATGCGGCTCAACTCGCCAGGCTCTTCAAGTCGCAATTCTTCAAGCATCGCCGAGGTCCATAACGCCCCCTCGGCATCCTCAAGCAGCACCCCGTCCAACTCCTGACGTCCCAACCGGGTGCCAGCATAACGCGCCCGCACCTCCTGCAGAAATGAGGCCGCCAGATAGGCGCGGTTGGCCTCGGTCGGGGCGGTGGTCACCACCGTGGTTGAATTGCCTAAAATGGCCTTTAACACCGGACATTTTTTGGTGTGGTGGTGACGCATTGGCGCGGGTTGTCCCCTAGTCGCAACCCAAATTGCAACATATCCCACGCCTCTTGCGCCTTCTTCCACTTGGCCAACTCATCCACCCAAGCCGCATCAAACTGCGGCCCGCGTAAACTCTCGGGATCATGGGCTGAAAAAATCTGCGCAACCGCCCCGTTTGGCCAAACCAACCGCTTGCGGATGGCCTGCCATTCAGGGCGTCGATCCGGCGGCGAGCAGGCCAAGATGCCGCTGTCGCCGAACACCATAACTTCGCGGGCCTGCTCAATGGTTTCCCCGACCAAAGCCACCCGCCTTGAGCGGCCAATATCTTTGGGCCGCGAGCCTTCAACTTCGGAGCGCACCCACTCAGCGCCAGCCCGGGGTTTACCGGCCCCGCGCCCGCCCATAATCACCCAAGTCCGCCAATCCCCCTCAGGTGGCAGCTGGTGATCAAAGGCCCAGAAATCGAACAAATAGGGCAACGACAGTATCTCGTTATCCTCCAGATTATTCAGGAATTCCTCCTGAACTTGCGGCGTCGCGCAAGCGAGCCATTCTGCGCCCGATCTCATCGCGAGCCGCGTCGAAATCGAGCGCGTAATCGTGCACGATTCCTGCGTTGTTTTTGCGGAGCTTTTCAAGTTTCGACCTCTCATCCAGCGTGGTTTGCATGGCCTTGCCCAAGTCACGAATACGCACCGCCGCCTCTTTACTGGCGCAGCTGTTTTCATCTTCAAGCGTTGTAATGATTTCCTCGGCGCGGCGTAGCATCCGGCCAAAGTGATTTTCGGCAATCAGAAGTATCTCTTCCGAATTGCTGTCGTCCCCTAGGGGTGTATTGAGTGCCATATGGTCTGAATTCGCCTCTCATGCCACAGCATTTTACAGGCCCCGAAATACGAGCACCTCACGTTACTTACGTGCGTGAAGATCTAAAATTTCGGGATCTGCAAACGGCTTAATATCCGCACAAGAAAAATGAAAAAGCAGCCCAAGGAATTAACCCCTGACTGCTTGCCCACTTCTTCTAGCTTGCCTTAAGGTATACTTTGGAGCGTTCGCAAAGTCAAGCTTAATCGCCAAAGTTGTGCCGCCTCCACCGTGCGGTAGAGTTAACAAAACCTTTATATTTCCGTGGATTAGACGAAAACCCTAGTTATTACTGCGCTGCGCTTCAATCACTCGCCACTTGGCCACATTATCATTATGCTCGCGCAGGGTTTTGGCGAACGCATGCCCGCCGGTGCCATCGGCCACAAAGAATATAAACTCGGTGGTATCTGGGTTCAGCGCCGCTTCAATCGCCGCTTTGCCTGGATTGGCAATCGGCCCCGGTGGCAGACCGTTAATCTGATAGGTGTTGTAATCGGTCTTGGCGCGCAATTCACTGCGGCGCAAACCACGGCCCAAAATGCTCTGCCCCTTGGTGATGCCGTAAATCACCGTCGGATCAGTTTGCAAACGAATGCCTTGGTTCAGGCGGTTGATAAACACGCTGGCCACCTGACGGCGCTCAGCCGCAAGACCGGTTTCCTTCTCAACGATCGAGGCCAGCACCAACGCCTCTTCCATGCTTTTCAGCGGCAGCCCCTCGGCACGCGTTGCCCAAGCCGCCTCAAGCCGTTCAACCTGCGCGTCCTGCATCTTTTGCAAAAGCGTCGCACGATCAGCGCCCGCCTTCACCTCATAACTGTCCGGCGCCAACATGCCCTCAGCCGGCATCTCAGTCACATCGCCCTCAAGGAAATCTGCCGCCTTAAGTGCCTCAACGATCTGCCAACTGGTCACACCTTCGGCCAGCGCAATCTGAAACCGCACATCCGCCTCAGAGCGAACCTCGGTATAGGCCGCGGGAACCTCATCCTCAGCCGGATTAAAGACCAGTTTTTCCACATATTTGTTGGTTTCGGGGTCCAGCTCGCGCACTTGTATCTGACTGCGCCGGATCCCGACCCGATAAACAATCTCGGTGCCGCAAGTGTTCTTGCCGCCACGGGTCACAATATCAACAATCTCAACCATCGAGGCCGCTTCAGGCACCAAAAAGCTACCAGCCTTTAACAGCTGGGTCTTCTCGGAATACTCAGCCCCAATGCGAAAGATCGTGCCACTACTGACCGCACCACGTTCCGCCAGATCAACCGACACCGCCCGCATGTTACTGCCGCTTTCAACCCGCAAACAAATCGCCTGCTCCAATGGGCCAGCTTCTTTGTACTTGCTCTGGCCCAACAGGATCACACCGCTGATCACCGCCAACAGCACCACCAGGAAGTTCGATGTAATATGCCGCCACATCAGTCTGTTACCTTGCCCATAACAAGGCTGGCGTTGGTCCCGCCAAAGCCAAATGAATTCGACAACACCACATTAATTTCACGCTTCACCGCCACTTTCGGGGCCAGATCCAGCTTCGTGCCCTCTGGCACCTTATCCAAATTCAAAGTCGGTGGCGCAATCTGATCGCGCATCGCCAAGATACAGAAAATCGCCTCAACAGCGCCCGCAGCCCCCAATAAATGCCCAATCGCCGATTTGGTCGAGGACATCGTGATCCCAGACGCCGCATCGCCCATCAACCGCTCAACCGCCGCCAATTCAATGGTGTCAGCCATCGTCGATGTGCCATGCGCATTGATGTAATCCACATCAGCAGGCGTCAAACCGGCCCGCTTCAGCGCCGCCGCCATCGAGCGGAACCCACCATCGCCATCCGAGGCAGGCGCCGTAATGTGATAGGCATCGCCCGACAGACCATAGCCCAAAATCTCGGCATAAATCTTCGCGCCACGCGCCTTGGCGTGCTCGTATTCTTCCAGAACCACCACACCAGCGCCTTCGCCCATGACAAACCCATCGCGGTCCTCGTCATAGGGGCGGCTGGCCGATTTCGGATCATCAGCACGCTTGGTCGACAGCGCCTTACACGCGTTGAAACCAGCAATGCCCAACTCACAAATCGGGCTTTCAGTGCCACCGGCAATCATCACATCAGCATCATCCAACATAATCAACCGCGCCGCATCACCAATCGCATGCGCACCGGTTGAACAGGCCGTCACCACCGCATGGTTCGGACCTTTAAAGCCGTACCGGATCGAAACCTGACCCGAGGCCAGATTGATCAACGAGCCGGGAATAAAGAACGGCGAAATCCGCCGCGGACCGCGTTCCTTCAAGGTAATCGCCGCCTCGGCAATCGACTGCAAACCACCAATGCCAGAGCCCAGCATCACACCGGTGCGGCAACGGCTTTCCTCGTCCTCGGGCTGCCAGCCGGAATCCTTAATCGCCTGATCGGCCGCGGCCATACCATAGAGAATAAAGTCATCGACCTTGCGCCGGTCTTTGGCGGCCATGGTGTCATCGGGGTTAAAGGTGCCATCCGTGCCATCGCCCAGCGGAATTTCGCAGGCATAAGTGGTCAGCAAATGACTGGCATCAAACCGCGTGATTGGCCCAGCACCAGACTCGCCCGCAATCAACCGCGCCCAAGTTTCCTCAACCCCGCAAGCCAGCGGCGTCAACATTCCCAAACCTGTCACAACAACTCGGCGCATATCATTCCCCAATATCGGTTTTATTCTGCTCACATCCTATTACCCCGCCAATCCCCAGTTCGGCAAGCCTATCTAGTGCAATCCGCAAGGATACGCCCATATTTTGTGATCAACACGCAGATAGCGCGCCCAAACCATGATTTAGCCACGCAAAGCAGCCCATCAATCACGCACCGCGTCTGGACCTCGGGGTGGGTGCAAAGCGCCCTCCCCATGGGGGAGGTCCGGGCGCTGCCTTTGCGCGGCAAAGGCAATAAAAGGTGGACGTCAGCTTTGCGAACTACCCCCCGTTGGACAATACTTGAGATTAGACAACAAAGGTCGAAACCTGATATGATACAAGGCATGTCAGATACCCACCTACAAACCCGCGACGAAGCTCCTAATCGCGCATTTCATGATTTGAGGTAAAAAGATTGTTATACCCCTCTCACTCCAATACCCGAAAGTTCTGATGTGATATGATGCGGAAATT
>JPUR01000166.1 GCA_001321835.1 Marinosulfonomonas sp. PRT-SC04 | reverse complement strand
TCATGATCCTATTGCCTCTCTTGCTTTGTGCTCAAGCTCTGCAACGGCCATAATTGTTGGCCTCAGTTCGTCCGGCGCTGCGTCGTATTGCCTACCCCACTGATTGTTCAGCCGAGGTAGCATCCCGCGAGGGATACACTTCCAGTTTGACGGCCCCGAATTGGCTTTGTCGCCATCCAGGCATTTCAAACACATGCCTTCTGGGATCGGGCCATTCTCTCGTTCCCAAAGCCACCTGTGCTTGTGAACGTACCGCCGCTCAAATCCAGTCTGTGGGTTTTTCTCTTCCACACTGATCTCTACATAGCCGTCCACATTTACGCGTTCATGGCCAGCATATTTTAGATTGTGAGGGACCGCTCCTTTTTTGAACTGTGTCCTGGCGCTGCTGGCATTGAAAGGCATTTTCATTCCCTTTGTGTGGGGCACATTGCCTTTGTCATATCTGCCGGTCCGTCCTGTGAACCACTTATTCCGTTTGCAAAGAGCAACGTAATTTTGGAGGGACACATCTTTCCGACCAAACCTAAGGACAAATTTGCCATGAGCGCCCCGCCTAGCCATAGATTTACGTGCTTCGATCCAAGCCCGTTCTGTGTCCGAGTAGAGGATGGCGCTCCGTTTCACTTTGAGGCATCCCCTATCATAGGCAGATGGGCAACAACGCCGGGACCGTACTGCCCAAACAATTGCGCCGCTTTGAGTTGGAGACCAGCGTTTGCGATAACTTGATCAGCCACGGCAACGATGGCTTCCGCTCGCTTAACTTCGCCTTCGATTTTTTCGGCACTTATGCCCTCTTCGCCCAAGCGTTCGAGCTGCGCAAAAAGATGGTCATTGAGGTCGCTAAGTTTATTTTTCATCTCATACTCGTTCGCTGTAAAAGGTTGCCATCTTCGAATGCTGCACCGAACTGGCAGCAAAATTGTAGGCGTCAGTCATCGGCCCGCCCTTCGCCAATGCTTTCCACGGTCGCGAGGATAGACTCTTGAAGGCACTCCGGCATTGCACGGTAACTGGTCAGTAGCGCATACTCTTCGCGGTTTTTTGCGACATCGTCACGCGACCGCCCTGCCCCGAGATCCTCAAAAAAATAGGCAGCCGGCACATCCAACGCATCCGCGATGTCGCACAGCCTTGACGCACTGACACGGTTTGCCGCGGTTTCGTATTTTTGCAGCTGTTGAAAGCTGATGCCAAGCTGATCGCCCAGCCACGATTGCGTCATCCGCTTCATCACCCGCAGCTCGCGGATACGTTGGCCCACATATCGGTCAACCGCGTGGTTGGTTGGTGCTTCATTCATGACTTGGCCCCTTAATTCGGGTGAATGCGATAAATCCATATTCATGCTTCGATCGTTTTGTATTGGTCAGGTGTGAGCCGCAGTGGCTTCGCATTTTCATCGACGATTTCAATGATACCGGTTCCGAACTGGCGGCTTCTGACATGCCCTTTTTCCCATTGCTGGCTTGACGCCCGCAGGAAGCTCACCTCAACACCCAGTGCGGGGGCCTGCAGTCTGCCTGTTCTGGGAAAAGAGGCCTCCGGCTGCGCAACACGCACAACCGGAGCGCCAAGTCGGCCATTAAGGCAGGCAGTATCTTGGTTTGCATCAGGCATATTAAGCGGCCTCCGCAGAATTTTGGGCGGCATCAAGGATGTTGGCGGCCAGCCGCACCCAGTTGCGCGGCAATTCCTCGAGGCTGTCAGCCATGGCGTAGACACCGAACACCTGAATTGACATCAAGAACGGCTCATAGACGCCCCGCTTCGCGCTGGGCAGATCCCACCGACCACCTGAGGTGATCACGGCAGATTTCAGGGTCTCGAGGCGTTCCTCGATCGGGGTTAGTTCCAGATCTGCGACCAGCGCCGCGATCAGATCGATATCGATGCGCTGGCTCATGACAAACCTTCCACCGGCATCTGAGCCAGTCGGTTTTGATGAACCTCGCAGCCACGGGCTGTCATGAGCGTCATCCAAGCGAGGCGGCGCAGGAGCGGCCGATCGTGGTATCGATCAGGATTTGCGACCACCGCTTTTGCGTCGGCGATATGGGTCGGGGAAACCGCCAGAGGAAGCTTTAGTGCCCGCGGGGAATCATGGTGCCACAATTCACCCGCGGGATGGGTAACGGTGCTGGAAACACCGCTGCCCGCATCATCCCGCCACAACGGAGTATCAGCAGGATGAAAGCTGTCAAAAATATGCGTATTATCGTCGAAGCCATCTACGCCAACCCGCCGCTCACCATTTTTATTTGCATGGCAATCGTCGGTGCGCTCGCAATCTGGCGTTTGGGCTGAACCAGCTTGAGTTGCAGTATCTGGGGTGAAATGTTTCATTGAAGCCTCCGTTGATGTTGGAGACAGCCTATAGGGGACTTTTGTCCCCGTCAACTAGTTTAGGGGACTTTAGTCCCATATCTTGAATTTGTGGAACCAATCAGGATGGTTGCATTGAGGGTCCGACCCAAAAAAAAGCCCCACCAAAGTAGAGCTTTTGTCATTTTTTTGGGGGGGGCTGACTCTTTAGTCAGCCAGACGTACCGACTTAAATTTGAAGACAAACTCTGGTCGGTTTATTTTGCTGCTTAACATAAGATTGTGGGTGGACACGCAGCCTACGCGATCAGTAAAGAATTCACCTGAAAAAACAATGGTGTCACCAGCAGAAAGTGCGCTGACATCCCTAAAAAGGTTCGTGTTCGGTTCGATCAAACTGTTTGTCCCTATGTCGGACAAGGCATTGTTCCATGTAGACACCCAAGAATCATCCTCAATTTCTACAACCAAAACACCCTTACCCTCACTGTTTGCGTTAATGCTGTAAATAGTTCCATACCAATCAACCACTCGTTTTCCTGACGGTAATATCGAACAGATCAATTTAGAGCGGGACGCGAGGGCAGCACCTTTTTGCATGTCGTTTAATGCAGATGATGCTTCAGTTCGAGCGTTAACTATTGCCAGTAAGAAAGCTTTTTGTTCTGTCGGACGGGGATTTTTTGCGGGCACATCTTGCTGCTCTTCAAGGCTTCCGTTGTCCGGCATGGCTATGTTTACTTTGGTTTTGGTTTGATCCGGTTCGGGCATAAGTAGGCCGACCAACACCAAAAGGAAAAATACTGTCCCAACGCCTTTTATGGCCTTAACAAAGAACCCACTTTTGAGTTTTTGGCCGCAGTGAGGACATATTCGGGCACTCGTCGCCACTTCATTTTTGCATGTTTTACAGGGTTTAAGGGACGCCATGTTTAAAATCCATAATTTGTTATTGTTACTTTTCACCAGCCATAGGATCGGCTGCGCAAGCCGTGATCCACGTTGGAGCATTCAACAGTAACATGATTTCATAAACTAAACCACACCCTGAGTGGCGTTGTAAAGTATTTTCGTTCTTGTTATGTTCCGTTCGGTGGTGGATTCTTTAGGGGTTATACCCCTCTCACTCCAATACCCGAAAGTTCTGATGTGATATGATGCGGAAATT
>JPUR01000165.1 GCA_001321835.1 Marinosulfonomonas sp. PRT-SC04 | reverse complement strand
CTCAGCACGCTGTTCGGCTGAGTAATAAATACGGCGGCGATACTTCATTTTGAACACTCCATCTTTTCCTAAAGATTAAAGTGTTGCGTCCACCTGTTGAAACCACCGCCGAAATAACGGCTTAACTTTGGGTATTGGTGCGCGAATAGAAAATGTTGTATTGTTGCTCCAACATGGCATGTGTTTCTAAGGGCAGTGGAGGATTGGTAATGTGGATTATGGTGGGCGGCCCGTACACATCTGGTGTGAGAGATGAAGGCGGACGCCAACGAAATCTTGATGTGATGAACAATGCTGCTTTGGCGATATTCGAAAAAGGCCATGTGCCAATAATTGGTGTAAATCTTGCCTTGCCAATCATAGATGTTGCGGGGCGCGACCGTTTTGATCAGATTATGATGCCAATTTCTCTGGCGGTGGCACAACGATGCGATGCCTTCTTCAGGTGTGGTGGACCGTCTCTTGGCGCGGATCAGGAATGCGACCAGTTTCTTGCTCGGGGTCTGCCGGTATTTTACAACTTGGATGACGTTCCGCAAGCGTGATGTCTCGGCGTGCTCCACTCAGTTAACGTGAATGAAGGCGCTACACCAAAACGACAGCAAGGCCCGCATAACTGACTTACACTCCTTTATTGTCTTTGCTTGGCAAAGACCGCGCTGGGACCTCCCCCCATAGGGAGGCGGCCCCCACCCCGAGGCCCATGCGCAGCACTTGATTGGGGCGCTCGGCTGGGAACGGGTAAAGACAACGCAGCCTTGCGCAAATCAGCTCACGCTAACATCACCGCGTCACCCTAACAGTACAATCAAATCCGCCGCAGCCGGATCACCACGTCAACCTTGCTGACCTCAGTGCCCTCGGGCGCTTGTGGCAGGCGGGAGATTTCCAACTGATCATTCGGCGCATCCATCAATTCTTGGGTGTCTTCCCAAAAGAAATGCGGATGGTCCGACATGTTGGTGTCAAAGTAGCTCTTGACCCCGTCCACCATAATCTCGCGCAACAACCCCGCCTCGCAAAACGCCCGCAAGGTGTTGTAAACTGTGGCCAATGAAACTTTCTCGCCAGAACTCTGCACCGAGGCATACAGGCTCTCGGCTGTGACATGGCGATCCTTACCATCGCCAACCAACAGACCCGCCAAAGACAGACGTTGGCGGGTTGGCCGCAATCCGGCCCCGCTCAGCCAACTCGTTCCGCGTTCAGTTTCGATCTCAGTCATCTGCATATGTCCCGTTATTTCCTAATATATAAGAGGGTTTGCTGCAAAATTACAATTGCAAATCATTCGCATTTAAACATCGCCGCCGATTTACCACCAAAAAATGTCTTGATTGCCCTTGTGCCTGCCCGCTCTTGCCAGCAATTATCACGGGATGGTAGAAGGCCTTGAAGGCAATGTAATAACAAAATGGGGGGGTATGGTTGGATGGCCAATTATCCGAGCAGTTTTAGCAAAGACGATCTGATCAAATGCGCCAATGGCGAGCTTTTTGGTAAGGGCAATGCGCAATTGCCATTGCCGCCGATGCTGATGATGGACCGCATCACCGAAGTGTCCGGCGATGGCGGCGAGCATCGCAAAGGCCATATCGTTGCTGAATTTGATATCCACCCTGACCTGTGGTTCTTCGCCTGCCATTTCCCCGGCAACCCGGTGATGCCCGGCTGTCTCGGCCTTGATGGTCTGTGGCAATTGACCGGCTTTAACCTTGGTTGGCGCGGTATGCAGGGCCAAGGTTTTGCAATCGGGGTTGGCGAGGTTAAATTCTCGGGGATGGTCACACCAGAGACCAAAATGATCACCTATAAGATTGATTTCACCCGCATCATTGACCGCCGCCTGAAACTGGCTGTGGCCAACGGCATCATTTTGGCCGATGGTGAACAAATCTATGCTGTCAAAGATCTGAAAGTCGGCCTTGCCGCTGTCAAAGATTAATAAAGACTAAGGAGTACGCCAATGCGTCGCGTCGTTATCACCGGAATGGGCATCATTTCCTCGATTGGGAACAATGTCGAAGAAGTCACAGCCGCCCTGCGGTCAGGTAAATCCGGCATTATTGCCGCCCCCGAATACACCGAAAACGGCTTTCGCTCGCAGATCCACGGCATGCCACAGATCAATCCGGCCGATCATATCGACAAGCGCCAGATGCGCTTTATGGGGCCAGGTGCGGCCTATAATTTCCTGGCGATGGAGCAGGCAATTGCCGATTCTGGCCTTGAGGAACATGACGTTTCCAACCCGCGCACAGGTTTGGTGATGGGCTCTGGCGGCCCGTCCACCTCGAATTTCTTCCAAGCCCATAAAATGGTTAAGGAACGCGGCGCGCCCAAACGCATGGGCCCCTTCATGGTGACGCGCTGCATGTCCTCGACCAACTCGGCTTGCTTGGCAACTCCGTTTAAAATTAAGGGCGTGAACTACTCGATCACCTCGGCTTGCACCACATCGCTGCACTGCATCGGCAACGGCGTTGAGCAAATCCAGTTCAACAAACAAGACATCGTGTTTGCGGGTGGCGGCGAGGAACTCGACTGGACCCTGTCCTGCCTGTTCGACGCGATGGGCGCGATGTCCAGCAAGTACAACGACACCCCCCAAACCGCCTCGCGGGCCTTTGACGCATCGCGCGATGGCTTCGTAATTTCCGGCGGCGCCGGTGTGCTGGTGCTGGAAGAACTACAACATGCTCTTGATCGCGGTGCGAAAATCTATGCCGAAGTCACCGGCTACGGCGCCACCTCGGATGGCCAAGATATGGTTGCCCCATCTGGCGAAGGCGCTGAACGTTCCATGAAGTTGGCAATGGCCACCTTGGGCGATCGCAAGGTCGATTACATCAACGCGCACGGCACCTCAACGCCAGCCGGCGATGTGACCGAAGTTCACGCAGTTCGCCGTGTGTTTGGCGAGGGTAAAACCCCACCGATCACCTCGACCAAATCACTGACCGGCCACTGTTTGGGCGGCGCAGGCGTGCACGAGGCGATCTATTCACTGATCATGCTGGGCGGTGATTTCATCGCACCATCGGCCAATATCACCGAGCTTGACCCACAAATTCATGCCGAGGAAATCTGCATTGAATTCAGGGAAAACGCCGGACTTGATACGGTTATTTCAAACAGCTTTGGCTTTGGTGGCACCAATGGCACCATCGCCATGAGCAAATATCACGGGTAATTATCGACTATGTCAGATTTGTTAAAAGGCAAACGCGGCCTGATTATGGGCGTCGCGAACCAACGCTCGATCGCTTGGGGCATTGCCTCGGCAATGGCGGCGGCAGGCGCAGAACTCACCTTCACCTATCAGGGCGATGCGTTCGGAAAACGCGTGGCCCCGCTGGCAGAATCGCTCGGATCCAGCATTTTAGTTGATGTTGATGTCACCGATGATGCCTCGATGGATGCGGCGTTCGAGCGGATCAAATCCGAATGGGGCGGCTTGGATTTCGTGATCCACGCGCTGGCCTTTTCCGATAAAAACGAGTTGACGGGCCGCTTCATAAACACCTCGCGGGCCAACTTCAAAAACACGCTGGATATTTCCTGTTATTCCTTGATTGATGTGGCGCAGCGCGCGGCCCCCTTGATGAAAGACGGCGGCAGCATCACCACCCTAACCTTCCAAGGCTCCAACCGCGTCACCCCGTTTTACAACGTGATGGGGGTGGCCAAGGCGGCCCTTGAATCCGCGGTGCGCTACCTTGCCAATGACCTTGGCCCAGACGGTATTCGCGTCAACGCGATCTCGCCTGGCCCAATGAAAACACTGGCTGGTGCAGCCATCGGCGGCGCGCGTAAAACCTATCGCACCACCGAGGCCAACGCACCATTGCGGGCCAATGCCACGTTGGAGGCCGTCGGCGGCACGGCGGTGTATCTGGCGTCCGATGCGGGCAAATGCACCACCGGTGAAATCATCCATGTCGATGGTGGCTATCATGTGTTGGCGATGGCACAGCCGGAGAACCTATAATTTCTATCTCGACCAATCGCCGTCAATAATCTAGCGTCCCCAAATACGCGCGAACGTATTTAGGGGATGCCCGATGGCTGCTGAAAAAATACCCAACAAGAAATACGAGGCCGAAATGGCCCGCCTGCAGATCGAACTGGTCAAGATGCAGGCGTGGATCAAATCCGAGGGCCTAAAGGTCGTGGTGATTTTTGAGGGCCGTGATGCGGCTGGCAAAGGCGGCACCATCAAGCGGATCACCGAGCCGATGAACCCGCGCATCACCCGCGTCGTCGCCCTGCCCGCCCCCACCGAACGTGAAACCACCCAGTGGTATTTCCAACGCTACGTGGCGCATCTGCCCTCGGCTGGCGAAATGGTGATTTTTGATCGCTCATGGTACAATCGTGGCGGTGTTGAAAAGGTCATGGGGTTCTGCACGGATGAGGAACATCAAGACTTCCTGCGCTCCTGCCCCGAGTTTGAACGCATGTTGGTGCGCTCGGGCATTTTGTTCATCAAATACTGGTTCTCGGTGTCGGATGACGAGCAAGAACGCCGCTTCCAAAAACGTCTGGTGACGCCAACCAAACGCTGGAAACTGTCGCCAATGGATCTGGAATCGCGCAATCGCTGGGTGGAATATTCCAAAGCCAAAGACATCATGTTCGCCCACACCGACATCAAACAGGCCCCGTGGTCAGTGGTGAATTCCGATGTGAAAAAGCACGCGCGGATCAACTGTATCAATCACTTGCTGGCGCAAATTCCCTATGAGGACACCACGCCAGAGCCAATCGTGCTTGAGGATCGCCCTGCCGTGCAAGGCTACGTGCGCCCGCCGATGGCCGATCAGACCTTCGTGGCCGAAGCCCACACCAAGCTGTAAAAAACCGCACCGCCCATCGTCAAACCCGCAAGGCTCAATGGGCGGTTGCCCCTTTATCCCACCGCCACCCTGTGCCAGTCTCCTTTTAAAAAGGAGCGCCGCCATGCCGATCACCACCTGCATTTTTGACGCCTATGGAACCCTGTTCGATGTCTCTGCCGCCGCCCGCCAAGTGGCCGCCGAGCCGGGGCGCGAAGCCTTTGCCAAAGTCTGGCAAAAGCTGGCAAATGACTGGCGGCTGAAGCAGTTACAATACACATGGCTGCGCGCGGTCGCCGATGCCCACACTGATTTTTGGCAGGTCACCCAAGACGGGCTGGATTGGGCGCTTGAAGCCCATAATCTGAACGATCCAGAGCTGCGCGAACGGCTGTTGGCACTCTATTGGCAACTGTCAGCCTACCCTGAAGTGCCCACCATGTTGACCGCGTTGAAGCAGGCCGGATACAACACTGCAATCCTATCCAATGGCTCGCCTGATATGCTGGATGGCGCGGTGAAATCAGCCGGCCTAACCGATGTTCTGGACGATGTTCTATCCGTGCAATCCGTCGGCATTTTCAAACCACACCACAGCGTCTATCAGCTTGTGAATGAAAGGTTTTCCTGCACCTCTGATCAGGTGCTGTTCGTGTCCTCCAACGGCTGGGACGCCGCTTGCGCCACCGGCTACGGCTTTCAAACTGTTTGGGTCAATCGCGCCAATGAGCCGATGGATCGTCTGCCATGGACACCCGCAAACACCCTGCCCGACCTGACCACAATCCCAGCACTTTCCACCAGCCTATAAGGAATTTCAATGAACATCGAGATGATCAAAGCCGCCGCCGAAAGGCTTGCTGGCAAGGCCCGCTACACCCCGCTGTTATCCTCGCCATTTTTGGATGAAATCGCCGGTCGGCGCGTTCTGATCAAGGCCGAATGCCTGCAACACACCGGATCGTTCAAATTTCGCGGCGCGTGGTCGGCGCTGTCGGCGATGCAGCCCGACAAACGCGCCAAAGGTGTGATCGCATTTTCATCGGGCAACCACGCCCAAGGTGTGGCGCTGGCCGCCCGTGAGCATGGCACAACCGCCGTGATCATCATGCCCGCCTTGAAGATCAACAACACCAAAGCCTTGGGCGCCGAAGTGGTGCTGTATGATCGCGCCACTGAAGATCACGACGAGATCGGCGCGCGACTTGCGGCGGAGCGGGGCCTGACCTTGGTCAAGCCATTTGACGATGAATTGGTGATCGCGGGACAAGGCACCAATGGCCTTGAGATCGCCGCTCAAGCCGCAGAGTTGGGCATCACATCGGCACAGGTTTTGGTGCCTTGCGGCGGGGGCGGTCTGACCTCTGGAAGCGCGGTGGCGCTGGAAGCGGTGGCCCCTGAAATGACCGTGCATCCGGTCGAGCCTGCCGGATTTGACGATGTGGCCCGCTCGCTAAAATCGGGTCAGCTTGAAACCAATGCGACATTAACCGGCTCGTTGTGCGACGCGATCATCACCCCGACCGCGGGAAATTTAACCTTCCCCCACATGAAGCGTTTGTGCGGCGCAGGATTTGTGGTGTCGGATGAGGAATGCTTGCAGGCAATGGCCGAGGCCTTCACCCGCTTGAAAAGTGTGCTGGAACCCGGCGGGGCAGCGGCATTGGCAGCCGCCCTTTATCACGGCGACACACTGCAAAGTGACACGGTAATTTGCGTTGCCTCTGGCGGAAATGTCGATGCTGATGTATTCATCAAAGCCTTGGAACATTACGCAGAAGGTA
Source organism: Marinosulfonomonas sp. PRT-SC04 (assembly GCA_001321835.1). The sequence continues at coordinate 1,559 of JPUR01000165.1, read as the reverse complement.
GCAAATGACCCGTTTTACGATTGCCAGTTTTAACGTCAAAAACCTGATCGGCCCAGATCAGGAATATTATAAATTCATGTCCTACACCCCCGAAGAATACGCGTGGAAAGAGGACTGGATGGCGGATCAAATCGTCAAACTGGGTGCCGATATTGTTGGTTTTCAAGAGATCTTTGAAGAACAAACCCTGCGTGATGTGATTGACGAGGCGGATCGGCGCGGCATTGCCACCAACGAAGTCAGCCTGCCCGATCGCAAGAAGCGCTATGCCAAGAAGGCGATTTTTCGCAAACTGGCCTATGCACCCTATTCGGAATCCGCAATTGCCTTTGCGCCGAACCTCAATGATGGCGCCGCCGGGCATCGCCGCCCGGGCCTTGCGATCTTGTCGCGTTACGGTTTTGTCGGCACCCCCGAAGTGATCCAAGAGCTGTCACCAGCATTGAAAATTCCGATGCGTGATCTGGATGGCGGCGATGGCGGCGACTATACTTTGTCACGGCTTTCACGCCCCATTCAAAAGGTTCGCATTAAAGTCGGCAAGCACGTCATCACCGTGTTCAATTGCCACCTGAAATCAAAACTGGGGGAATTCATCACCCCTGAAGGTGCTGATTTCGCACCTGAATCCGATCTGAGCCAATATGATGCGGTTGGTCGTGCGATGGGATCGCTGCGGGCCGCCTTGCGCCGGATGGCCGAGGCGTGGGTGCTGCGGGATCTAATTGTCACTGAGCTGAAAAAGGGCCATCCCGTCATGGTTTTGGGCGATTTCAACGATGGCGAACATGCGGTCAGCTCGGAAATTATATCAGGTGAAAACCCGTTCAAAAACTACTCGTGGATGCTGCGCCACAACGCCAAAAACGGCAGTGACCGCTACAGTCGCGATGAAAACACCCGCATTCAAGAGGCCGTGACCTCCATGCGCCTGCACTCAGCAGAGAAGCTGTTTGTACGTAAATCTCTGCGCGATATGGTCTACACGTCGGCCTTTGGCGGGGTGTATGAAAGCATCGACCAGATCCTGATGAGCCGCCATTTCCACCCTGATTTCGATGCTAAAATCGGCGAAATGGAATACTTCAGCGTCTATAATGACCACATCACCGACGGCTCGCATGATGAGGCACCTTATAACAAACTGGCCTCGGACCACGGCCAGATCATGGCACATATGCAACTGTTTGACCCTAGGTAAGGAATACCCCACTAGGAAAGCACAACCTAGAGTGTTGCAAAGACATAGCTTGGTTATTTAACCTCGGTCGCGCGCTCTCTCTCCCGACGCATGACCGAGGTTTTTTCATGTTCACACCCTCACTTGAATTCACCGTCTTTCAGTTAACCGCGCAAACGATACCCCCCAATACTCCGCTCAATCAGGAAGATTCTATGCACAACACGTCGCCATCATCGGCGCAGACCTCGCGGCCTGTTCCTATGCGGGGTTGCCGCCCATATCGTGCCGCCGACTGGCGCCAAGCGGGTAAATACAGCAACCTAGGGAACCTCTGAACAACAGGGCTTTCGGTGCGCGGAGGTTTTCGACCGGCGCC
>JPUR01000164.1 GCA_001321835.1 Marinosulfonomonas sp. PRT-SC04 | reverse complement strand
TGGAATTACATTCCAAACGGGAACCTACCGGCATCTGCCGGTAGTCGTTCAGTCATCTATAGGGGACACCTTCAGGCGCAGTTTTTCCAAGGCCTGTAATCCATAGTTTGGCGGGTAAAATTTATAGTCTATACTCTGAGTCATTGAAATTCCGAATATTTTGTTGACGTTTTGTTTTGGATGGATTCTTAATTGGTCATGATACGCCCTAATTTTCTTTCTGCCGAAGAACGTCATGAACTTGAAGGCTGCGTTCGTCGCCAGCGTGAAGATCACGGAATTGCACGGCGTGCAAATGCTGTTTTGCTGTTGGATGACGGCGAAAGCTGCGCACAGATTGCGAAGTTTCTCTATCTCGACGATGATACCATCCGTGGCTGGCATAAGGCCTATCGTGAGAATGGTTGGGATGCTCTTGCCGTAGATGGGTGGCAAGGCGGGCAATCGCAGATGACGGCGGATCAAGAGGCCGAACTGTGCACATGGCTTGAGGGGCATTTTTGTCGTTCCACAGGTGAAATACGAGTATATATCAAGTCCAAGTTTGGCCCGAGATATTCCCATTCAGGTTGCTTGAAGCTGTTGCGTCGTCTGGGCTTTGAATACCGCAAGCCAAAGGCACTGCCGCATGTGGCTGATGAGACAAAACAGGCCGAATTCATCGCGTTTTATGAAGCCCTGATGAATAACTTGCCAGCAGATGAGACCGTTTATTTTGCAGATGCCGTACACCCCGAACACCAGACCAAGCCCGCCTTCGGTTGGGTGCGTAAAGGATCAAACCCTGCTGTCAAAACCACCTCAGGTCGAGGGCGCGTCAATATTCACGGCGCAATTTGCTTGGAGAATTTCGACGCGCCTTTTGTTGAGCCTGTCACTGTTGACAGCAACAGCGCGGTGCAGCTTTTAGCCAAAATCCAAGCCAATAACCCAACAATGTCGGCTATTCACGTGATTTGGGATAACGCCGCCTATCACCGATGCGATGCTGTCAAAAAATGGCTCGCTCGCCCGGGCTGCCGTATCCGCCTGATCCAATTGCCACCCTACTGCCCCCACTTGAACCCTATAGAACGTCTTTGGGCCGTCATGCACGCGCATGTCACCCACAATCACTTCTACGCAACACAAAAACAATTTGCTGAGGCAATACTCCGATTTTTCCGAAAGGTAATTCCTGAAAACTGGCGAAGCTTCCGAGATCAAGTCACAGACAATTTCCGCATCATATCACATCAGAACTTTCGGGTATTGGAGTGAGAGGGGTATA
>JPUR01000163.1 GCA_001321835.1 Marinosulfonomonas sp. PRT-SC04 | reverse complement strand
GAAGCGGTAAGGGTCTCAAAAAGGAGAGGGAAGATTATGATCTATTCTACAGGAAGCCATACCAAATTTTATCACCGATTTCACGTGGTTTGGACAACAAAATATCGTTATACTCTGAGTCATTGAAATTCCGAATATTTTGTTGACGTTTTGTTTTGGATGGATTCTTAATTGGTCATGATACGCCCTAATTTTCTTTCTGCCGAAGAACGTCATGAACTTGAAGGCTGCGTTCGTCGCCAGCGTGAAGATCACGGAATTGCACGGCGTGCAAATGCTGTTTTGCTGTTGGATGACGGCGAAAGCTGCGCACAGATTGCGAAGTTTCTCTATCTCGACGATGATACCATCCGTGGCTGGCATAAGGCCTATCGTGAGAATGGTTGGGATGCTCTTGCCGTAGATGGGTGGCAAGGCGGGCAATCGCAGATGACGGCGGATCAAGAGGCCGAACTGTGCACATGGCTTGAGGGGCATTTTTGTCGTTCCACAGGTGAAATACGAGTATATATCAAGTCCAAGTTTGGCCCGAGATATTCCCATTCAGGTTGCTTGAAGCTGTTGCGTCGTCTGGGCTTTGAATACCGCAAGCCAAAGGCACTGCCGCATGTGGCTGATGAGACAAAACAGGCCGAATTCATCGCGTTTTATGAAGCCCTGATGAATAACTTGCCAGCAGATGAGACCGTTTATTTTGCAGATGCCGTACACCCCGAACACCAGACCAAGCCCGCCTTCGGTTGGGTGCGTAAAGGATCAAACCCTGCTGTCAAAACCACCTCAGGTCGAGGGCGCGTCAATATTCACGGCGCAATTTGCTTGGAGAATTTCGACGCGCCTTTTGTTGAGCCTGTCACTGTTGACAGCAACAGCGCGGTGCAGCTTTTAGCCAAAATCCAAGCCAATAACCCAACAATGTCGGCTATTCACGTGATTTGGGATAACGCCGCCTATCACCGATGCGATGCTGTCAAAAAATGGCTCGCTCGCCCGGGCTGCCGTATCCGCCTGATCCAATTGCCACCCTACTGCCCCCACTTGAACCCTATAGAACGTCTTTGGGCCGTCATGCACGCGCATGTCACCCACAATCACTTCTACGCAACACAAAAACAATTTGCTGAGGCAATACTCCGATTTTTCCGAAAGGTAATTCCTGAAAACTGGCGAAGCTTCCGAGATCAAGTCACAGACAATTTCCGCATCATATCACATCAGAACTTTCGGGTATTGGAGTGAGAGGGGTATA
>JPUR01000162.1 GCA_001321835.1 Marinosulfonomonas sp. PRT-SC04 | reverse complement strand
GGACTTATCATGGCTGTCATGACCGGCGACCTCGCTGAGAGGCGTGGCTTTGTGGTGATGCGGAGGACAGGGTGCGCATTCATCGTGCTCGCCCTCCTCTGCTGGCCCGCACAATGATGAACCCCAGCCAGCCGAATAGGAGGTCAGCGGCGCTATCAAGCAGCACGGCCTGTGAAAAGTTGGAATTTACGATGTCGGCAAACAGTTCTTTTCCCAGCCAACCTGAGAAAACGGCTACCGCGATCCAAGTGGGGACCCAGCGATGCGCCAAGGCACAGCCAATTAGGATATGGCAGCCTTGAATGGCCGACGACAGAAACCAAAGAGGCACATCTGGATCAGAAAACTCCGATCGCCCAAGGACTGTTAGAAACTCATTCATCTGATTGCCCCAAGAGAGCGGCCATCACCATGCGTTGGGTTTTGATCGGTAGGGATTGGAGTAAGACCACGAAAAATAGGGGCCATACATCTTTGGCTTTAGGGGAGGTGATCTCATGCGCCCAGCGCCGCACTGTTTCTTCGTCTTTGCCTAAAAACCGCGAGACAGCCTTGCATTGCTGGCTTTGATTGTGGACCGGCGTAAAGCTGAAAAGCGTGGCCCGCAGGATGTCGGCAAACTCTACGTCATCTAAAACGCCTGCCACCAACTTTTCCGCAGATCTGCGGCGAGCGCTTAGGTTATCAACGGGGCATGATGGATCAACTGAAATCAAAGGCGCTCTCATGTATCACCTCCCCGAAACTTGGTGAGATGCCGAGAAGAAATAACGTGGAGACGGCCATGGAAGTCGACTTTCAGTCCATCCAAGAGGCGATAACGCTTGCCGGGAACACCGGCAGTTCGGCGCAAAAGGTTGCTGGCGCCCTTGAAGTGGTCAAAGGACTTTTTGGCTCGACGAAGGGTGGTGCTGATCCCGAGATCAAACTCGCCATAAGCGATTTGATGCTTCAAGTAGCGAATACGCAGGCGTCGAATGCTCAGCTGATCCAACAGCTGACTGCGCTCAAAGCCATGCTCGAAACGGCGCAAGCAATGCAGTCCGATTTTGACCGCTACGAACTTTGGAAAGCCCCAGCCGGTGCGCTTGTGTACCGCCTCAAAGAAAGTGACGACACGGGGCAGCCAGAGCATTTCCTTTGTCCAAACTGCATGGAGGGCAAACGAAAGTCGGTCTTGCAAGGAAAACAACAGGTAGAGTGCATGATGTGAAATTCGAAGTTCAGGATCAACCCAAGCCCTACGAGAAAACGGGCGCGAGGAAGGCTGTTTTGAGCGAAGACTCCTCATGCACGCTGTTCCACGGTCACTGGGTTATCGGCAAGGAATGCGACAAATCTCTCGGCCACATTCAGCGTACAGCTGCCCCCCCCTTTCAGGGTTCTATGGAGGCGGTTGTTGCCAACAGCTTTCTTGCAGAGCGTTGCTGTGGAGCAACCACGTTTAGCGGATTCGGCTTCGATAAGGGTTTTGAATTCATTCGATGTCATAGCGAGACAATAGGGGATTATAGTCCCCTATTGTCAAGGGACTTTCGTCGCCTTATGTTATTAGGTCTGTGAGTATATTAATGTGGGTATGAAAAAATTTCGTGAAGCACTTCTTGAAAAACTCGACGAAACCGGCATTTCGCTAAAGCAAGTTGCCGACGGGGCCGGCGTATCTTATGAGCAACTCAAGAAGCTCAAACAGATCAAATCTCGCACCACGAACGTTGAAGATGCAATGCGGGTTGCCCATTTTTTTGGACTGACGTTGGAAGAGCTCATGGCGGGTCAAGAAGCGTCAGACCAAGCTGAGATAGTGGGTCTTCTAGGGTCGCTATCAACTGAGGCCCGTAATTTTCTGATAACTGCTGCAAAAGCACAACTTGCTGCAGAGAAGAAGGTTCCCGAGCGATCTTCTGAAGATTTAGAATGATTCGCCTACTCACCATTGCCACACCGTATTATACTCTGAGTCATTGAAATTCCGAATATTTTGTTGACGTTTTGTTTTGGATGGATTCTTAATTGGTCATGATACGCCCTAATTTTCTTTCTGCCGAAGAACGTCATGAACTTGAAGGCTGCGTTCGTCGCCAGCGTGAAGATCACGGAATTGCACGGCGTGCAAATGCTGTTTTGCTGTTGGATGACGGCGAAAGCTGCGCACAGATTGCGAAGTTTCTCTATCTCGACGATGATACCATCCGTGGCTGGCATAAGGCCTATCGTGAGAATGGTTGGGATGCTCTTGCCGTAGATGGGTGGCAAGGCGGGCAATCGCAGATGACGGCGGATCAAGAGGCCGAACTGTGCACATGGCTTGAGGGGCATTTTTGTCGTTCCACAGGTGAAATACGAGTATATATCAAGTCCAAGTTTGGCCCGAGATATTCCCATTCAGGTTGCTTGAAGCTGTTGCGTCGTCTGGGCTTTGAATACCGCAAGCCAAAGGCACTGCCGCATGTGGCTGATGAGACAAAACAGGCCGAATTCATCGCGTTTTATGAAGCCCTGATGAATAACTTGCCAGCAGATGAGACCGTTTATTTTGCAGATGCCGTACACCCCGAACACCAGACCAAGCCCGCCTTCGGTTGGGTGCGTAAAGGATCAAACCCTGCTGTCAAAACCACCTCAGGTCGAGGGCGCGTCAATATTCACGGCGCAATTTGCTTGGAGAATTTCGACGCGCCTTTTGTTGAGCCTGTCACTGTTGACAGCAACAGCGCGGTGCAGCTTTTAGCCAAAATCCAAGCCAATAACCCAACAATGTCGGCTATTCACGTGATTTGGGATAACGCCGCCTATCACCGATGCGATGCTGTCAAAAAATGGCTCGCTCGCCCGGGCTGCCGTATCCGCCTGATCCAATTGCCACCCTACTGCCCCCACTTGAACCCTATAGAACGTCTTTGGGCCGTCATGCACGCGCATGTCACCCACAATCACTTCTACGCAACACAAAAACAATTTGCTGAGGCAATACTCCGATTTTTCCGAAAGGTAATTCCTGAAAACTGGCGAAGCTTCCGAGATCAAGTCACAGACAATTTCCGCATCATATCACATCAGAACTTTCGGGTATTGGAGTGAGAGGGGTATA
>JPUR01000161.1 GCA_001321835.1 Marinosulfonomonas sp. PRT-SC04 | reverse complement strand
TTGATTGATTAAATCGTCGCAAAGGTTGCCTCGGGAACTCTATAAATCTCTAACTTGGGACCGTGGAAAAGAGCTGGCTGATCATGCGCGCCTGACGATGGCCACAGATGTCGAGGTCTACTTCTGTGATCCGCAATCGCCGTGGCAGCGCGGATCTAACGAGAATACCAACAGGTTGCTTAGACAATATTTGCCGCGCGGAACGGACCTATCAGTCCATTCTCAAGCCAAACTCAGTGCAATTGCACGACAGCTTAACGAGCGCCCCCGAAAGACCTTGCAATACCAAACGCCAGCAGAGAAGTTTGCTCAGTGTGTTGCATCGATCAGTTGAGCCCACCATGCCCCCCTCGCATTGGGGAGCATCAAAGGCAGGCATATAGCAATTCTTTGAAGGAATTATAGTCGGCGTTTCACAAAGTTCCACCCTAGTGCGGAGTGATGCCGCGCAGCTTTTCACTGCGTCGCCGCAGCAGCTCGATCGTTGCCAACAGCAGGGTCGAGATGACCACAAGGATCGTCGCCACCGACAGGATCGCTGGACTGATTTGCTCACGAATACCGTTCCACATTTGGCGCGGGATGGTTTGCTCGTCCAAGCCACCGATGAACAGCACCACGACCACTTCGTCAAACGAGGTCACAAAGGCAAACAGAGCCCCCGAAACCACCCCGGGCAGGATCAACGGCATCATGACCTTGAAAAATGTGGTGCGCGGGTTGGCACCCAGATTGGCCGCCGCCCGCGTTAACGAGTGATCAAAGCCCACAAGCGTCGCCGTCACCGTGATGATCACAAACGGAATGCCCAGCGTGGCATGCGCCAAGATAACACCCAGATACGGAATTTCCCACCCAAGGATTGACCAATGGGTGATGCCAATTTTTGAGTAAAAGAAGAACAGGCCAGTGGCTGTAATGATGATCGGCACAATCATTGGAGAAATCAAGATCGCCATAATCAGCCGGCGGTATGGCATGTCAGGTTTCGACAGGCCCAGCGCCGCAATCGTACCAAGAACCGTGGCCAAAATGGTTGAGAACACCCCGATGATCACCGAGTTTTTCATCGCTTTAATCCAGTTGGCATTGTTCCAAGCATCCGACCACCACGAACTGTCGCGCACAGCATCCGGCGCGTTCATCCCGAAGGTCAGCAGCAGGTCATACCAGCGGGTTGAATAGCCGGTCGGATCGAAGGCCAACATCTTTTCCGTAAAGGTAAAATACGGATCGGCGTTGAACGACAGCGGGATCACGATCAGGATCGGGGCGATCAAGAACAGAAAAATAAGCCCGCAAATCGTCAGGTACGAGTAGTGCCAGATGCGTTCCAGCGGCGAGGCGTAGCTTGGTAAACCCATGTCGTTATCCCAACTTCAGATTGTCGATGCCCACCAGCCGGTCGTAAAGCCAGTAGAGGATCAGAATGCCACCCAATAGCAAGGAGGCGAGGGCTGCGGCCATCGACCAGTTCAGAGATTTGGTCATGTGAAAGGCGATCAGGTTCGAAATCAGCGTGCCATCAGCACCGCCAACAAGGGCGGGCGTGATGTAATAGCCAACCGCAAGAATGAACACCAACAGCGCCCCGGCCCCGATACCCGGCACGGTTTGCGGGAAGTAAATCCGGCGAAACGCGGTCCAGCTGGTGGCGCCAAGGCTGCGGGCTGCCCGCACATAAGACGGGTTGATCGGCCGCATCACCGAATAAAGCGGCAGCACCATGAACGGTAGCAAAATATGCGTCATCGCAATGATTGTACCGGTTTTATTATACATCATCTGGATCCGGCTTGCATCATCCAGCAGCCCTATGCCAACCATCGCATCATTCAAAACCCCCTGACTTTGCAAAAGGATCATCCAACTGGTGGTGCGCACCAATAGCGAGGTCCAGAACGGCAACAGCACGAAAATCATCAGCAGGTTGGAATAGCGCAGCGGCAATGTCGCCAGCAAATGCGCAATCGGATAAGCCAGAACAAAGGTCAGGAAGGTGATCAGCAACGACACCCCCAACGTCCGCGCAAACAGCTTCACGTAGACGCGACGGTTTTCCTCGACCTGCTCAACATCGCCAGCGGCGTTCTGGGTGCGATCAACCGCGGCCAGATAAAAGCTGGCTGTATAGGCCGAGGTGGCGCTGCGCATCACTTGCCACAGCTTCGGGTTTTCCCATTTGGCGCTGATGTCCAGCAGCGCCGCCTTATAGGGCGGCTCCAACTTGGCGGCTTTGCGCGCGGCTTTGGTGAACATCGAGCGCGATCCGGCCAGCCCATAATTGATCCGGGTTCCGGCAGAGCCTGGAGCTTTTAGCTGTTTTAGCACAATCAAATCGGCCACCAGCGCCGCATAGGCGGCCTCATCGGGCTCAACCCCCAGCGGATTTTCATCAAACCACGCGGCCAGATCAACCATAATAGGGGTCTCTACACCGTTGCCCCGATTGTGGTGCATGGTAAATCCGTCGTTATAAACTGACCGGTGCAGCATCTGCCCAATCGGCAGAATAAAGGTCACAAGGATGAACAAGAGCAGCGGCAGAACCAGTAAAAACGCGCGGCGACGTGATTTGGACTGGGCCGCGACAAGCGCTGCTTTGAGCGGTTTGCCCGCGGCGGTGGTCAGACCAGTTTCAAGGTTCGTTGTGCTGTCAGCCATTTGATCATCAACCTGTTGGAAAATATGTGCGGCGCGAGGAAATCCCCGCGCCGCGCCGTATCAGTTTAATTTAGTTAGCCAGCCAAGCGTTGAACCGCTCGTTCAGCTCGGCATCGTGATCAACCCAGAATTCAAAATCGTTGACCAGCGCGTTGCCAAGGTTGGCTTCGGCGGTTGGCATATGTGGTGCCATTTCGGTTTTGCCGTCTGAATACAGACCAACCAGCGCACCCGAAGATTTACGTGCAGGACCATAAGAGATCCAGCCAGCTTGATCGGCCAGACGCTGAGTGTCTGTGGCGAAAGCGATGAACTTCATGGCTTCTTCTTTGTTTGGCGCGCCTTTTGGCACAACGAACAGATCGAAATCAAGGATTTGACCATCCCAAACCACAACCAGTGGCTGGTTTTCAGCAACGGCTGCGTTGAATATACGGCCGTTATAGGCGGTCGACATTACAACTTCGCCATCAGCCAGCAGCTGTGGTGGTTGTGCGCCAGCTTCCCACCAAACGATATCGGCTTTGATGGTGTCAAGCATTGCAAACGCGCGATCGACACCTTCGGAGGAGTCCAGAATGCCGTACACTTCGGCCGCAGGAACACCGTCAGCCATCAGCGCCATTTCGAGCGTTGCTTTGGCTGATTTACGCAGGCCACGTTTGCCCGGGAATTTTTCCAGGTCAAAGAAATCGGCGATTGTGGTTGGGGTGCCGTCGTTGTTCTCAGTGTTGTAAGCGAAAACTGTGGACCAAACGATGCTGGCAACTGCGCAATCTTGCAGCGCACCATCAACGAAATCCTCAGCCGCCGGGGTGCCATCAGGCGCCGCTGGCAGCATGGCCACGTCGATTTCTTCTAGCAAGCCTTCATCGCAAAGACGGATCGCATCGGAAAATTCAACATCGGCGACATCAATGGTCACGTTGCCGGCCTCGACTTGTGCTTTGATCGGGGTGGCTGGGTTCGCAGCGTCAACCGAATTCACGGTGATGCCGCTCATCGCTGTGAAAGGCTTGTGATAGGCTTCAACTTGCGACTTTGTGTAGGCGCCGCCCCATGACATTACAGTCACTTCGGCAGCGGATGCTGCAAAAGCAAAGCCGGTCAGGGCTGTTGTCAAAATTAGTGTCTTTTTCATGTGTTATCTCCCTATTACATGAACTACTCAAATGTGTGCCTGGGCATTTTTCACCCCGATCATTCAGATTAGTCTAACGGATCAAGGGCGCGGGCATCATTGGCATCCCAAGTGATCTGGGTGGTTTCACCAACCACCAGATGCTTGTGCCCCGCCGCATTCGCCACCTTCACAATGAACTCATCATTGCCGTGCACATTCAAACGACAGCGAATGTGATCACCGAGATAGATCAGTTCCAACACTTGGGCCGAGGTTGAATTCGGGCCTTTTTTGGCCGAAATTGTCACCCGCTCTGGTCGGATCGATATCAATGTTTTTGAGCCGACTTCGCCGCAATTGACCGCCAGTGCCATGCAGCTTGCACCATTATCCAGCTTGATTTTGGCCAGATCACCTTTCAGTGATAGCACGGTGCCGTGCAGCTTATTGTTCTCGCCGATGAACTGCGCCACAAAGCTGTTGTCGGGGCGCTCATACAGATCCTCGGGCGAGGCAAGCTGCTGAATACGGCCATCTTCAAACACCGCAACCCGGTCTGACATGGTCAGCGCTTCGGATTGGTCGTGCGTCACATAGACCACGGTGATGCCAAGGCTTTCGTGCAAATGCTTAATTTCAAACTGCATGCGTTCGCGCAACTGTTTGTCCAACGCCCCCAGCGGCTCGTCCATCAAAACCACTTCCGGCTCAAACACCAGCGCGCGGGCCAGTGCAATCCGTTGCTGCTGACCGCCGGACAATTGGGCGGGACGGCGCAATGCAAAATCGCCCATCTGCACCATATCAAGGGCGCGCTTCACTTTGGTTTCACGCTCGTCTTTGCCCATACCGCGCACTTCCAGCGGGAATGACAGGTTTTCACCAACCGTCATATGCGGGAACAAAGCGTAGGATTGAAACACCATGCCAATGCCGCGTTTATGCGGCGGAATGTCGTTAATAGAAATGCCGCCCAGCCGAATTTCGCCATGCGTGGCCGTTTCAAAACCTGCCAGCATCATCAGACACGTGGTCTTGCCGGAGCCTGATGGACCTAGCATGGTCACGAACTCGCCCTTGGCAATTTTGAGATTAAGATCTTTTACAACAAGCACTTCGCCGTCGTAACTTTTCTGTACATGGTCGAATTCGACAAACGCTGTGTCCGAGTCGGTCATTGCCACTTAGCGGCTCCCTATTAAAATCCGGCAGGTTATCCTGCGCTTTTCAGTCACGAATAAAACCAATGCGGGCATGAATTGCAACAGCCCTACATGAAATTAAAGCAAACTTCTTTGTGGCCGCTCGACCCCATTAGGATTTTCCTAATTCTTTACTAGGACTTTCCTAAGGAACCTCTGAACAACAGGGCTTTCGGTGCGCGGAGGTTTTCGACCGGCGCCCGA
>JPUR01000160.1 GCA_001321835.1 Marinosulfonomonas sp. PRT-SC04 | reverse complement strand
CTCAGCACGCTGTTCGGCTGAGTAATAAATACGGCGGCGATACTTCATTTTGAACACTCCATCTTTTCCTAAAGATTAAAGTGTTGCGTCCACCTGTTGAAACCACCGGCAAAAGGGGACATTCACAGCTAGAGCGGAAAGTCATACTTATCACCGACGGAAACGGACGTCCGCAATGCGGTTCTGCGCAGGGCTTCCTAAGCCATTGATCATGCCAACCTGCAGGTAAGGGCCGGTCGCTCGACTTTACAAAGTACATTTCCAACCAAGCTCAGCCAATCCAATTCCTTTGAACGAATGAGGGCCGCTCCAATTGATACCGGTGGTCAGAAAACCTCTACAAGGTTGCGCTCTAAATACGATAAAAATGCTTCGATACGGGTGGTGCGGACCGAGTGATGGTTCAGAAGGGCAACGACATCAGCGTTCGGCAACGTCCAATCCGGCAGAACGGCCAACAACCGGCCAGCTCGCAAATCAGCAGCGACGCTCCATTCTGATCGCTCAATGATGCCAAGCCCCTCCAGCGCCCATCCCCGTATTACTTCGCCGTCGTTGCTTTCAAATCTGGGATCAATACGGACTGATTTCACGGCTCCTTTTGTATCAGTCAGTGACCAAAGCGTCACGTCGGCCTGATCTTCTCGCACCACTCCAATACGATGTGCAGACAGATCATTTGGCGCCTCTGGCAAACCGTATCTGGACACATAACTGGGGGCCGCGCACAGAAGGCGTCGGTTTGAAACAAGCCGTTTTTGGACCACACCCAAATCAGGCAATCGCCCGACATGAATGAGCACATCCCAAGGATCAGCCCGCATTGCGCCTCGGGGATCTTCGGTCAAGATGAGTGACGGAACAAGCTCTGGATGATCAAGAGAAAACGCGGCCAAGAGCGGTGCTATTTTCAAGCGACCAAACCCAAAAGGCGCCACAATCCGCAGTGGGCCTGCGACGACATCACGGCGTTCGGCCAGCTCCTCAGCCAGCCCATCGAGATTGTTTAAAATAGCAGCGCCGCGTTCGGCCAAAAGCCCACCTTCTGCCGTAAGGCGCAGACCCGATGCCCCGCGCTCTGCCAGCTTAAGGTGTAGTTTTTGTTCAATTTGCGCCAAGCGCTGCGTCACCGCAGGCGGCGTGACATTCAACGCCCGCGCCGCCGCCGCAAGCGACGGCTTGGAAAAAACGAAGATCACTGAACGACTACCGGCAGATGCCGGTAGGTTCCCGTTTGGAATGTAATTCCAGATACTGAAGTATCACATCGTCCGTGACATTTCCGCTGGTGGTCGAGAAATATCCCCGCGCCCAAAACCGCTGACCCCAATAGCGTTTGCGCAACTCTGGAAATTCGCGT
>JPUR01000159.1 GCA_001321835.1 Marinosulfonomonas sp. PRT-SC04 | reverse complement strand
CATTAGTAGTCACCTGTGGCGATTGCCCCCTGCGCCCGCTGAAAATCACTGCGCTCCCCAACGGCCAACTCGGTTGTATCAATGGTATTTGGCGGCAAAGCCGTTGGCACATTGATGACCGTGCCGCCGCCCAGAGTGCTGGTTTCGCCAAGGTTGCTCACATCGCCGCCCTCCAGCTCGACCAGACGAAATTCCAGATCGCCAATTCGGTTGGTGCCATCAGCAACCACACGGTTGATGCGGTTTTCCAGCTGCTCGGATTTCGCCGTCAGCCGTTGCAACGCCGCCTCGATCGCGTCAATCCGCTCCAGTGGAGAATTGCCGCCGACAGCCACAGTAGGGCCGCCGGTGGTGGACAACTCGCGCTTTAGCCGCTGCACTACGACATACAGCACCGACAGGTCCTGCCGAATATCAGCCAGCGTCTGATCATCAGCCAGCGTCTGATCATCAGCCAGCGTCTGATCATCAGCCTGAGCCACCACAGGGGCAGCCCAAAGCACTGACAACCCTAGAATAAGCGCGCATAGTTTTGTCATTTCATCACCCTTTGTTAAACGCCGGCACCGGCCGAAATCACCGATACAGCGCGGCGGTTCTTGGCATAGCAAGATTCGGCGGAACAGACCTCAATCGGGCGTTCTTTGCCATATGTTAATGTGCGCAAACGGCTGCCGGCAATGCCTTGCGAGATCAGGAATTCTGACACCGCATTGGCACGACGCGCCCCCAGCGCAAGGTTGTATTCACGGGTGCCCTGCTCGTCGGCATGGCCCTCGATGATGGCGGCATATTCGGGGTTTGATGTCAGCCATCCAGCTTGGGCAACCAATGTGGCGCGCCCCGCAGGGGTCAGGGTGCTGGTGTCGACCGAAAACAACACGCGATCCCCAATGGTTTGGCTGAAATAGGCGGGCGAGCTGGGATCAGAGGCCGGATCGGCATAGGTTCCTGCGCCAGCACCGATGCCCGATCCGGCACCAAGTCCGGTGCCATTTCCAGCCAAGTTATCCGGATTGGTGCAGGCGCCAAGGCCAAGTGCCGCAACGACGAAAATCGCTTTGTAAAGATGTGTCATAGGTATACCTGCTTTGTTTTTATGGGCTCGATTGCCGTTTTCATATCATCTTGCGCCCCGCTTGGGAACGCTGCTTGTTGCGGTCTCTATTTCAACAGAGGCGACCAGGCCGGATCCGAGGCCCCGCCATTGGTTTTAACGCGGCGCAAATTACGCCCGCTGATATCCACCGAATAAAGCGAGACCGCACCGCCCGTGCCTGCCGTTTCGCGCATGAACATAATCACCCGACCATTGGGCGACCAGCTTGGCCCCTCATCCAGAAACGATGCCGTCAGCAGACGTTCTTCGGAACCATCAACCCGCATCACCCCGATGTGAAAGCGGCCTTTGCTTTGTTTGGTGAAGGCCACCAGATCGCCGCGCGGCGACCAAACCGGCGTGCCGTAACGCCCCGCGCCAAAACTAATGCGGCGCGCTTCGCCACCATTTGCCGGCATGATATACAGCTGTTGGC